>DATABU010000812.1:0-17013 GCA_036259415.1 Longimicrobiaceae bacterium | reverse complement strand
AGGTCGAACTCCTCCTTGAGGGCGACCACGATCCCGCCCTTCGCGGTGCTGTCCATCTTGGTGAGGACGATCCCGGTCAGCGGGACCTCCTCCTTGAAGGCCCGCACCTGCGCCATGGCGTTCTGGCCCACGGTGGAGTCCAGCACGATCAGCGTCTCGTGGGGCGCGCCGGGGAGCTTCTTCGCGACCACGCGGTGCACCTTCTCCAGCTCCTTCATCAGCCCGTACTGGGTGTGCAGGCGGCCGGCGGTGTCGATGATGACCACGTCGGCGCCGCGCTGCTCCGCGGCCTCCATGGCGTCGAAGGCCACGGCGGCGGGGGCGCGTCCCGGCTCGCTCCCCACGAAGTCGCACCCCACGCGCTCCGACCAGCGGCGCAGCTGCTCGATGGCGCCCGCACGGAAGGTGTCGCCCGCGGCGATCAGCACCCTGCGCCCGGAACGGGTGAGCCGGTGCGCCAGCTTGCCGATGCTGGTGGTCTTCCCCACGCCGTTGACGCCCACGACGAGGAACACCGTTGGACCGCCCTCGAAGTTGAAGCGGAGCGCCGTGTCCGACCTCCCCCTGGAGAGGATGCCGGCGATCTCCTCCTGCACCGCCTGCTGGAAGTCGCGCTGCGTGCGCACCATGCCGCGCTCGGCGAGCGTCTCCACCGCGCCCACCATCTTCAGCGTCGCGGGGACGCCGAAGTCCGCCGCGATGAGCACCTCCTCCAGCCGCTCCAGCGACCCCTCGTCCATCCCCTGCACCAGCACCGACACGTCGGTGAGGGCGAAGTCGACGATCTTGTCCCAGAGGGACTTGCGCCCCTCCTCCTTCTTCTTGAAAAGACGAGCCATGGCCTCGTTGTCCGATTCGTGTTCTGCGCCGGGTCCTGTACCCCGGACCGGGGGCGGAGTGCGGGAGGTGCCTACAAAGCCGAACCGCACCGGGAGCCGAGGCCCCGGTGCGGTAAAAGAAGCCGTCCGACCCTCCGGGGCAACCCGGAGGACGCGTGGGCGATCAGTCCGCGGACATCCGCCGGAGCGCCTCCGCCACGCCCAGCCGCCCCTCGTAGATGGCCTTGCCGACGATGACACCCGCCAGCCCCGCGCCCGCGCGCGCCGCCGCGGCCACCGCCGCCACGTCGTCCACCCCGCGGATGCCGCCGGAGACGATCACCTCCGCGCCCGAGTGGGCGGCCAGCTCGGCGGATGCGTCGAGGTTCGGCCCCCGCATCGTCCCGTCGCGCTCGATGTCGGTGTAGACCACGGTGCGCGCCCCCAGCTCCACCAGCGAGCGGGCGAGGTCGAAGAGGTCCGCGCCGCTCTCCTCCGTCCAGCCGCGCGTGGCCGGACGGCGCCCGCGCGCGTCCAGCCCCACCGCGATGCGCTCGGCGCCGAAGCGCTCCACCGCGCGCCGCACCAGCTCCGGCCGCTCCACCGCCGCGGTGCCGATCACCGCGCGTGCCACGCCGGCCGCGAACACCTCCTCCAGCTCCGCCTCGGAGCGCAGCCCGCCGCCGGTCTGGACGCGGAGCCCGGTGGAGGACGCCAGGTCGCGGATCAGCGCCCGGTTGGAGCCGTCGCCGAAGGCGGCGTCCAGGTCCACCACGTGCACCCAGCGGGCGCCCGCCGCCGCGAACCCCTCGGCGACCGCGCGCGGGTCGTCGCCGTAGGCCGTCTCCCGCTCCGCGTCCCCCTTCTCCAGCCGCACGCAACGCCCGCGGCGCAGGTCGATGGCCGGGAAGAGCTCCACTCTCCCGGCCGCCGGATCACTCACCCGCGCCGGCCGCCTTCGCCCGGTCGGCGCGGGCGGCCACCGCGGCGCGCTCCATCTTCTCCACCTGCGCGCCCACCGCGCTGCGGAAGTGCGCGCGCGACGAGGCAGGGACCGGGTCGCCGGTGAGGTACTTGATGGAGGTCGGGTTGATGGGGCGCCCGTTCTCGTGGAACTCGTAGTGGAGGTGCGGCCCGGTGGAGAGCCCGGTGGACCCCACGTATCCGATCACGTCGCCCTGGCGCACGCGGGTGCCGGGGCGGATGCCCGACGCGAAGCCGCGCATGTGCGCGTAGCGGGAGGAGTACGCCCGCTTGTGGCGGATCTCCACCACGTTGCCGTAGCCGCCGCCCCACCCGGCCTTGGTGACCACCCCGTCGCCCACCGCGCGGATGGGGGTGCCCGCGGAGGCGGCGTAGTCGATCCCGTGGTGGGGGCGCGACTTCTTCAGGATGGGGTGGAAGCGCCCGGTGGAGAAGGCCGAGGAGATGCGCCGGAACTCCAGCGGCGCGCGGAGGAAGGCGCGGCGCAGCGACTCGCCGTCGCGGTCGTAGTAGTCCTCGCTGCCGTCCGGGAGGCGGTGCCAGAACGCCGCGTGCTCCTTCCCGCTCAGGTCGAAGAGGGCGCCGATGACGCGCCAGGAGCGGGCGGTGCCGTCCGGGCGCACCTGGCGCTCGTAGAGGATGCGGTAGCTGTCGCCGGGGCGGAGGTCGCGCGAGAAGTCGATCTGCCAGGCGAAGATCTTGTCCGCGAGCAGGTCCACGATGCGCTCCCGCTCCGCGCGCGGCACGTCCGCGCCCCGCGCGTCCATCACCGCCCGGTAGAGCGAGGAGCTCACCTCGCCTGCGAGCGCCGCCGTGTCCGTGCGGACGGCGACCTCCTCGACGTGCGCGTCCCACGAGTCGCCCTCGCGCTCCACGCTGAGCGTCCGGTCGGCGTCCAGGCTGAACTCCATCCCCCGCACCTCCCCGCCGACGAACCGCTTGCGGTACGAGATCACGGCCCCGGGGCGGAGCGCGCGGGGGTCCTGCACGCCCTGCAGCTCCGCCAGCAGCGTCGCGGCGTCCGCGGCGTCGAGGCGGGTGCGCTCCAGCAGCTCCGACAGGGTCTCCCCCTTCCGGAGCGTGTCCTGGAAGGCCAGCTCCGCCGGGTTGGCGTAGGCGGCCGGGAGGAGCGTCGGCGGGGGGGCGGGCTTCTCGTCGGCCGCGGGGGACGGCAGGAAGCTGCCGGCGCCCACGGCGCCGACGGCGGCGAACAGCCCGAGGGCCAGGAACCGGTACGCGTTCGGCATGAGGCTACGATTCTGGTTGAGCGGACGGGTCCGGAAAGCGGGATCGCGTGGCCCCGCGTCTCCACGGGGCCACGCGATCGGCGCGGCGGGTCAGTCCATCTGCCGACGGATGAAGGTCGGGATCTCCAGGTCGTTGGGGAGGGGCTTCTCCGCCGGGCGCGAGGGCCAGCGGATGGGCGTCGCCTGGGGAGTGGGCGCCGGCTGCGGCTCGGGCGCGGGCTCCGCGCGCTGCGGCGGGTAGGTGGTCGTGGTCGTGGTCCCCAGCGGACGCGCCTCGGTGCGCGGGGGCGGCGAGGAGCGGAAGTTGGGCCGGATCATGTTGTCCTGGCGGTCGAAGCCGTGCCCGGAGTCCTTCTCGAACCCGGTGGCGATCACCGTGACCCGCACCTCCTCCTTCATGCTGCTGTCGTGCACCGCGCCGAAGATGATCTCGGCCTCGTCGCCCGCGGCCTCCTGGATGATCTGCGAGATGGTGGTGACCTCGTCGATGGCCAGGTCCATCCCGCCGGTGATGTTGATGAGCACCCCGGCGGCGCCCTGGATGGAGATGTTGTCCAGCAGCGGCGAGGAGATCGCCTCCTGGGCGGCCTCCACGGAGCGGTTCTCCCCCTGGCCGAAGCCCGTCCCCATCAGCGCCGTGCCGCGGTTGGACATGATGGTCCGCACGTCGGCGAAGTCCACGTTCACCTCGCCGGTGACGCGGATCAGGTCGGAGATGCCCTGCGTGGCGTGCAGCAGCACCTCGTCGGCCTTCTTGAGCGCGTCCTTGAACGAGGTGCCCTTCCCCACCACGGCGAGGAGCCGCTCGTTGGGGACCACGATCATGGTGTCCACCGCGCGCTTCAGCTCGGCGAGCCCCTGCTCCGCCTGGCGCATCCGCTTCTTCCCCTCGAAGAGGAAGGGGCGGGTGACGACGGCGATGGTGAGCGCCCCCATCTCCCGCGCCATCTCCCCGATGAGGGGGGCGCCGCCGGTCCCGGTCCCGCCGCCCATCCCGGCGGTGATGAAGACCAGGTCCGAGCCCTCCAGCGCCTTGCGCACCTCGTCGGCGTTCTCCTCCATGGCGGCGCGCCCGATCTCCGGACGCGCGCCGGCGCCCAGACCCCGGGTCAGCTTCTTCCCGATCTGGATCTTGACGCCCGACTTGGAGTTCTTGAGCGCCTGCGAGTCGGTGTTCACCGAGATGAACTCGACGCCCTCCAGGTCCTCGTCGATCATCCGGTTGACCGCGTTGCCGCCACCCCCGCCCACGCCCACCACCTTCATGCGGGCGTTCTGGCTGGCGGACTCCTCGTACTCGAAAATCATCTGCTCTTCCTCCGTGCGAGGGGAGGTAACCCTGCGAGAAAAAACCCTCAGTGACGGCAGTCCGGACTCAGAAGAAGTCCGTGAGCCAGTCACGCATCCACCTGATCACTCCGCCCATCGAGGCGCCGCCCATGGCGGCTCCCCCGTGCGCGTGCTCCGGGGCCATCCGCCGGGCGCCGTACAGCACCAGCCCTGTGGCGGTGGCGAACTTGGGGCGGCGGACGCTGTCCGAGAGGCCGCCCAGCTCCTCGCCGGGGACCCCGGTGCGCACCGGCGCCGCGAAGGTCCGCTCCGCCAGCTCCAGGACTCCCTGGAGCGAGGCGCCGCCGCCGGTGAGCACCACGCCGGCCCCCAGCCGGTCCGCGAGGCCGCTGCGCTGCACCTGGTCCTCGGCCAGCCCCAGGATCTCGTCCAGCCGCTGCTCGATCACGTGCCCCAGCAGCTCGCGGGCGATGTGGCGCGTCTGCCCCGCCGCGGCGCCCGGAACCTCGAAGGTCTCGTTGGGATCCACCAGGTCGGCGCGGGCGACGCCCCACCGCTCCTTGGCCCGCGACGCCTCGGCGTAGGGGAGCGAGAGCCCCTTGGCGATGTCGTTGGTGACCGTCGCGCCGCCCCAGGGGAGCGTGGCCAGGTGCCGGATCTTGCGCTCGTGGAAGATCACCACGTCGGTTGTCCCGCCGCCCAGCTCCACCATCGCCACCCCGATCTCCCGCTCGTCCTCCGAGAGCACCGCCAGCGACGAGGCGATGGGCTCCAGCACCAGCTCGGCGACCTGGTACCCGGCGCGCGACACCGCCTTGCGGATGTTCTGCGCGGCGGAGGCGGCCCCGGTGACGATGTAGACCTCGGCCTCCAGGCGCGTCCCCGCCATCCCGACGGGGTCGCGGATCCCCCCCTGCCCGTCCACAAGGTACTCCTGGGGGATGGCGTGCAGCAGCTCGCGGTCGGCGGGGATGGGGACGGCGCGCGCCACCTCGTGCACGCGCTCCACGTCGCCCGGGCCGATCTCCTGCCGCCCCACCGCCACCACCCCGTGCGAGGCCCGCGCGTGGATGTGCTCCCCGGCGATCCCGGTGAAGAGCCGGTCCACGGTGACGCCGGCCATCAGCTCGGCCTCCTTGACCGCCTTGCGGACCGACTCGGTGGTGGCCTCGATGTCGGTGACCACCTCGCGGCGGATCCCCCCCGTCTTGGCCTGTCCCACGCCGAGCACCTTGACCGGGGACCGGTGGGGAGCATCTCCCGAGACCTCCGCGATGACCACGGCGGTCTTGCTCGATCCGATGTCGAGGCCGGCAACCAGAGTAGGACGCATGTACCTGAGGCTTACGCGCGGGGCGGATAACGGACGACCACCTGGTCCTGGAAGCGGAGGTCGAGGCGGACGGGCCCGGCGTCGGCGCCGGCCGGCGCGCGCCGCTCGACGTCGTCGAGCGCGGCCCGGAGCTGCCGCAGGCGGTCCGCCCCGGCCCCGACCGGGAGGAGCACCCGGACGTCGGGGGTGGAGACGGACAGGAGGAGGGTCCCCTCCCCACCCCACCGCACCTCGGAGACGCGGGCGAAGAGCCCGGGGTCGAGCTGCCCCAACCGGCCCACCTCGGCGGCCAGGGCGCCGGTCTCCTTCCCGGGGCGCGCGGCGCGGATCAGCGGGAGGTCCACCGGGACCCGGGCCGGGTCCACGGGGAGCACCTCGCCGCGCGCAGTGACCGGGTGCAGCGCGGGGCCCTCCACAAGCCCCACCGGGCGCTTCTCCGTGACCTCCACGCGGAGCGTGGACGGGAGCCGGCGCACCACCCGCGCGTCCTCCACGCCGGGGTGCCGGCGGAGGGCGGCGGCCCAGGCGTCCGGCCGGCGCCAGACGCTCTCGCCGCGGCGGATCCCGGAGGCGGCGAGCACCTCGTGCGGGGCGACCATGCGCGACCCGGCGACCTCCACCCGCTCCACCCGGAACCAGGGGGTCCGCTCCAGGAGGCGCGGTCCCCACAGGGGGGCGGAGAGCACCGCGGGGAGGGCGGCGGCCAGGGCGAGGCGGCGGATCCTGCGCACCGGTGTCACGCGGGCGAAGCCGCTCCGCCGACCAGCTCCAGCATCTCTCGCGCGGCCCCGTCCAGGTCGCCGGCGCCCAGCGTCAGGCACACGTCGCCGGGCTCCAGCTCCGCCGCCACCGCCGCGGCGACCCCGCCGCGCTCGGGGAGGTAGCGGACCTCCGCCCCCGCGGCGCGGGCGGCCTCGGCCACCATCTCCCCGGTCACGCCCGGGACCGGCGCCTCGCGCGCGGCGTACACGTCGGTCACGAACACCCGGTCCGCTCCGGCCAGCGCCCGCCCGAACTCCCCGGCGAAGTCGCGCGTGCGGGAGTAGAGGTGCGGCTGGAACACGGCGACGATGCGCGCCTCCGGGTGGGCGCTCCGCGCCGCCTCCAGGGTGGCGGCGATCTCGGTGGGGTGGTGGGCGTAGTCGTCCACGAAGCGCACCCCGCCCGCCTCGCCCACGCGCTCGAAGCGGCGGTCCACACCCGCGTAGGAAGCGAGCCCCTCGGCCACCGCGCCCCACTCCGCCCCCAGGTGCCGCGCCACGGCGACGGCCGCGAGTGCGTTGCGCACGTTGTGCAGCCCGGGGACGCGCAGGCGGGCCTCGCCCAGGCGGACGCCCCGCTCCCGCACGGTGAAGCGCGTCTCGCCGGCGGCGGGCCGCACGTCCTCCGCGCGGAGCACGGAGCCGGCGGAAAGACCGTAGGAGACCACGCTCCGCTCCGCCCCGCCGACGCGCGCGAGGAGCCGCCCGGCGCCGTGGTCGTCGGCGCACCCGGCGACCATGCCGTCCGCGGGGACGGCGTCCACGAAGGCGTGGAAGGCGTCCTCGATGGCGGCGAGCGACCCGTAGATGTCCAGGTGATCGGCTTCGAGGGTGGTCACGAGGGCGACGGAGGGGCGGAGCGTCAGGAACGAGCGGTCGTATTCGTCGGCCTCCACCACGTAGAGCCGGTCGCTCCCCTGGCGGAGGTTGCCGCCCCAGGAGGGGACCCGGCCGCCGACGACGCCGGTGGGGTCCATCCCGGCCGCGGCCAGGACCGTGGTGGTCAGCGTGGTGGTGGTGGTCTTCCCGTGGGTGCCGGCGATCCCCACCACGGTCCCCCGGTTCACCACCGCGCCCAGCGCCTCGGCGCGCTTCAGCACGGGGATGCCGCGCGCACGGGCGGCGGCGACCTCGGGGTGGTCCTGCGGGACGGCGGCGGTCACCACCAGCGCCGCGCACCCCTCGACGTGGGAGGGGTCGTGTCCGGCGCAGACCGTGGCGCCGGCCCCCCGGAGCGCCTCGGCGGCAGGGCCGGGGTGGAGGTCGCACCCGGTGACCCGCGCCCCCGCGAGGAGGAAGATCTCCGCCAGCGGAGCCATCCCGGCGCCGCCGATGCCCATGAAGTGGATCGGTCCGCGGCCGGCGACCTCCAGCGGTTCGAAGGGGCTCAATATAGTGGCCGGATGGATGGTGCAAAAGGGATTCGGACCATGTCCTTCACGCCGTCGACAATGCGGCCAGGCGTTCCGCGATGCGGGCCGCCGCGTCGGGCCTGCCGCGCTCGCCCGCGCGAGCCGCCAGGTCGCCCCGGCGGGCCGGGTCGCCCGCCAGCCCCACCAGCTCGCCCCAGAGGCGGCCGCCGCCCAGCTCCTTCTCCTCCACCATCACCGCCGCGCCGGCGTCGCGCAGGGCGACGGCGTTGTGGTACTGGTGGTTCGCGGCCGCGGTGGGGAGCGGGACCAGGATGCTGGGCACCCCCCAGGCGCAGAGCTCGGCCAGCGCCATGGCCCCCGCGCGGGAGACCGCCAGGTCCGCCGAGGCGAGGGCGCTCGGCATCTCCTGGATGTAGGGGACGGCGTGCACCCAGGGGAGCCCGAGCTCCGCCAGCCGGGCGGCGATCCCCTCGTGGTGCGCCGGGCCGGTGGCCCAGAGGACCTCCAGCCCCTCCGGCCGGTTCGGGAGCCGCCCCTCGGCGACGCCGCGGAGGTCGGCCAGCAGCGCCTCGTTCACCGCCCGCGCCCCCTGGCTCCCCCCCACCACCAGCGCCACGGTCCCGCCGCCCAGCCCGAAGCGGGCCCGGGACTCCGCGCGGCCGAGCGCCGGGTCGGGCGGCCGGATGGGGTTGCCGAACTCGAAGACCTCGGTGCGCGCGCCGGGCTTCAGGTAGCGCCGCGCCTCCGGGAACGCAAGGTGGAGCTGGCGGACGCGCCCCGCCAGAAGGCGGGTCGTGAACCCCGGGTAGGAGTTCTGCTCCTGGAGCGCCGCGGGGACTCCCCGCACGATCCCGGCGAGCACGGCAGGGCCGCTGGCGTACCCGCCCGTTCCCACCACCAGCCCCGGACGGAAGTCGCGGTACACGCGCCCCAGCCCCGCGAAGGAGCGGGCCAGCGAGGGTACCAGCCGCCAGTTCTCCCACGGCCGCGCGCGGCGGATGGGCTCGAAGGGGAGGAGGAGGTGCGGCACCCCGCGCTCGGGGAGCACCCGCGCCTCCACGCCGCGCTGCGCCCCCACGAAGAACACCTCCGTGCGGGGGTCGCGCTCGCGCAGCGCCTCGGCCAGGGCGAGCGCGGGGTAGAGGTGTCCCCCCGTCCCCCCGCCCGCGAAGAGCACCCGGGGCGCGCTCACCGGGGTGCCGCCCGGCCCGCGCGGGCCACGCTGAGGAGCACGCCCACCGCCATGAAGGCGGTGAGCAGCGCGCTCCGCCCGTACGACATGAAGGGGAGCGCCACGCCGGTGGTGGGGAGGAGCGCCAGCGCCACCCCCATGTTCAGGAAGGCGGAGACCGCGACCAGGTTGGTCATCCCCACGGCCAGCAGGTAGCCGAAGAGGTCCGGCGCCTGCGCCGCGATGCGGTAGCCCACCAGGGCGAACCCGGCGAACAGGGCCACCACGAAGGCGATCCCCAGCAGCCCCCACTCCTCCGCGATCATGGAGAAGATGAAGTCGTTGTGCGGCTCCGGGAGGAAGCCGAACTTCTGTCGGCTCTCCCCGAAGCCCACCCCGCCGATGCCGCCGGAGCCCACCGCGATCAGCGACTGCCGGATCTGGTAGGTGACCCCCGCGGGGTCGGCGGTGGGGTCCAGGAAGGCGATGATCCGCTTCATCCGGTAGTCGGCGCTCTGGATCTGGCTCCAGAGGACGGGGACGGCCAGGATCCCCAGAAGGATGAAGTGCCCGATGCGCGCGCCGCCCGCGAAGAGCACCAGCGCGGAGAGGAGCGCGATCAGCAGCGCCGCCGACAGGTTGGGCTGGAGGAAGACGAGCACCACCGTCACCAGCCAGACCAGCAGGAAGGGCGCGAGCCCCTTGCTCAGCGAGCGCAGCCGGTCCTGCTTCTTCACCGCCATGGCCGCCGTCCAGACGATCAGCGCCAGCTTGGCGAACTCCGACGGCTGGAACTGGACGCCCAGGTCGATCCAGCGCCGCGCGCCGTTGACCCGCGGGGCGATGGCCTCCGTCCCCGGGAGGATCACCAGGAGGAGGAGCAGGAGCACCGCTCCCAGGATGGGCCATGCGGCGATCCGGAAGTGCCGGTAGTCGACGCGCGAGAGGACCGCGGCCGCGACGATGCCCATGCCCGCGCCCATCACCTGGCGCACGGCGTAGAAGTGCGCCGGGAGCCCGTCCGACTGGGCCAGGAAGGCGCTGGCGCTGTACAGTTCGATGACGCCGAAGCAGAGGGCGAGCAGCGTCAGCAGCACCAGGGCCCCCGGCTCCCACCCCTCCGCGCGCTCCGCGGCCGCAGGGCGCGACGCGGGTGCGGGGCGGGCGGTCCCCCGGAAGAGCCCGGGGATGCGCACCCCCGGCCTACGCGCGATCGTCTGCATGGTCCTCCCCGGTGACGAGCTCCACGAAGCGCATCCCCCGCTCCTCGTAGCTGCTGAACATGTCGTAGCTGGAGCAGGCCGGCGAGAGCAGCACCGCGTCGCCGGGCCGGGCCGCCTCCCGCGCGCGCCGCACCACCGCCTCGAAGGGCCCGTCCACCCGCTCCACCGGCACCCGCCCCCGCAGGTCCGCCTGCACCAGCGGGGCCGCCTCGCCGTAGGCGATCACCAGGCGGACGCCCTGCTCCAGCTCCGGGAGGAGACCGGCGTACGACTCGCCCTTGTGCTTCCCGCCCAGGAGCAGGACGGTCGGGCGGGTCATCCCCTGCACCGCCACGCGGGTGGAGGCGAGGTTGGTGGCCTTGCTGTCGTTGACCCAGAGCACCCCGTCGCGCTCGGCCACGGGCTGCAGGCGGTGCGGCGGCGCCTCGAAGGTCCGCAGCCCCGTGCCCAGGGCCTCCGCGTCCGCCCCGGCCAGCCGCGCGGCGACCGCGGCGGCGAGCGCGTTGGCGACGTTGTGCGGCCCCAGGATCTGCAGCTCGCGGGCGGGGACCAGCGGCTCCTCGCGCTCCCCGTCCATCCGCAGCGTGAGCCACCCGTCCGGCGTCACGAAGCCGCCGCGCTCCCCCTCCTCCGGGTCGCTCGCCGCCCGGAAGTAGTAGCGCGTCCCCGGGGCGTCGCTCGGGAGCTCGCGGGCGCGCCGGTCCTCGGCGTTCAGCACCCAGAGGCTGTCCGGGGCGGCGTTGCGGAAGAGGCGGGCCTTGTCGGCGTAGTACGCCTCCACGTCCGGGTACCAGTCCAGGTGGTCCGGGGCGAGGTTGGTGAGCACCCCCACCCGCGGCGCGAAGCCGCGCGTCATCGCCAGCTGGAAGGAGGAGACCTCCACCACCGCCACCTGCGGCTGGGGCTCGCGCAGCGCCACCTCGGAGAGCGCGGTCCCGATGTTCCCCCCGGCGGCGGCGTCGATCCCCGCGGCCCGCAGCAGGTGCTCCGCGAGCGCGGTCACGGTGGTCTTGCCGTTGGTCCCGGTGACGGCCACCACGGGCGACTCCAGCTCCCCGAAGGCCAGCTCCACCTCGGCGACCACCGGCACGTGGGCGATCCGGGGGTCGCGGAGGATGAGGGCGGTGGGCGGGATGCCGGGGCTGAGCACGATGGTGTCGCAGCGGGCCAGCCGCTCCAGGTCGTGCCCCCCGGTCTGCGCCTCGCCGCCCAGGGCGCGCACCCGCTCGGCCGCCTCCCGCACCGCCGGCCCGTCGCCGGCGTCGCTGGCGTAGACGATCGCCCCGCGGGCCAGCGCCAGCCGCGCCGCCGCCAGCCCGCTGCGCGCGAGCCCCAGCACCCCCAGGTCGCGTCCCGCGAGCGAGCCCATCAGCGGATCTTCAGCGTGGCGAAGGCCACCAGCGCGAACATCACCCCCAGGATCCAGAAGCGGAGGATGACCCGGTTCTCGTGCCAGCCGATCTGCTCGAAGTGGTGGTGCAGCGGGGCCATGCGGAAGATGCGCCGCCCCACTCCGGTGCGACGCTTGGTCCACTTGTAGTACAGCGTCTGCGCCGCGACCGAGGCCGCCTCCAGCACGAACATCCCGCCCACGATGGCCAGCAGGAACTCCGCCTTGAGGAGCACCGCGACGGCCCCCAGCACCCCGCCGATGGCGAGCGACCCGGTGTCGCCCATGAACACCTCGGCCGGGTGCGCGTTGAACCAGAGGAAGCCCATGCACCCCCCCGCCAGCGCCACGCAGAACACCGCCAGCTCACCCGCGCCGGGGAGGTAGAACAGGTTCAGGTAGTCGGAAGAGTCCACCCGCCCCAGCAGGTAGGCGAAGATCCCCATGGTCACCGCGGCGATGGCCGAGAGCCCCGAGGCCAGCCCGTCCAGCCCGTCGGTGAGGTTGACCGCGTTGGAGAAGGCGGTGATGACGAAGATCACGAAGAGCACGTACGCCCACGGCTGGAACGTCACGTGCCACGACTTGAAGAAGGGGATCTGGGTCCAGGTGGGGGGCACGTCCCCGAAGAGCCCGGGGGTGAAGATCAGGAACAGCCCCACCAGCGCCCCCAGCGACACCTGCCCGACGATCTTGTAGCGCCCCACCAGCCCCTCGGTCTTCTTGCGCACCACCTTGAGGTAGTCGTCCATGAAGCCGAGCCCACCCAGCCAGAGGATGACGACCAGCGCCACCCAGGTGTACGGGTTGTCCAGCTCCGCCCAGAGCACGGTGGGGATCACCGTCGCCATGACGATCAGCACCCCACCCATGGTGGGCGTCCCCGACTTCCCCAGGTGCGTCTGCGGCCCCTCGGTGCGCACCACCTGCCCCACCTTCAGGATGCGCAGCCGGCGGATGATCCCGGGGCCGAAGTAGAAGGCCACCAGGAACGCCGTGACCACCGCCCCGGCCGCCCGGAACGTCTGGTAGCGGAAGAGGTTGAAGATCGCGTGGTACTCCGACAGCGGGGCCAGCAGGTGGTAGAGCACCGGGTTCCGTGTCTCAGTCTCGGGGGTTTCCGAAGTCCCGCTCCAGGAGCGGGAGCCAGCGCTCCAGCGACTCGCCTCGCGACGCCTTGAGCAGGATCGTGTCGGTCGGGGCGAGGAGCGGGGCGGCGGCGGCGTACGCCTCCACCGGGTCTGCGACGGCCACCAGGCGGTCGCCCAGGGCGGCGGCGTGCGGAGCGAAGGCGCCGGCGAACTCGCCGGTGGCGACCACCCGGTCGATCCCCCGCCCCACCCGCGCGGCGATCTGCTCGGCGGCGCGGGCGTGCAGCGCGGGGGCGTGCTCGCCCATCTCGCGCATGGTCCCCACCACCGCCACCTTGCCGCCCCCGGCCGGGAGCGAGGCCAGCAGCTCCACCGCGGCGGCCAGGCTGGGGGGGTTGGAGTTGTAGCAGTCCGCCAGCACCTGCATCCCGCCGATTCGGTGCCACTCGTTGCGCAGCTTCGGCCGCGGCACCTTCGCCAGCGCTCGGGCGGCCGACTCCCTGGAGATCCCCATCTCCCGGGCGAGCCCCAGCGCGAACAGGGCGTTGCGGACGTTGTGGCGCCCCGGGAGGGGGAGGTGCACCGGGACGCCCTCCCAGCTCCAGCGGGTGGTCCCGTCCGGGAGGACCTCGACGGCATCCACGCCGCCGTCGGGGTGCAGGTCGGCGCCCTCGCTGAGCCCCACCACCCGCACCCGGTACGCCCCCAGCTCGGCGCGGCTGCGCTGCGGGAGCGCGGGCGGGTCCTCCGCCACCAGTGCGACGCCGCCCAGCCGGAGCCCGGACACCAGCTTCAGCTCCTCCTCCAGCACCCCCTCCAGGCTCCCCAGCTTCTCCAGGTGCTCTTCGCCGATGGAGGTGACGATCCCGAAGTCCGGCTCCGCGATGGAGGCCAGCACGGCGATCTCGCCCGGCTCGTTGGTCCCCATCTCCACCACGATCACCTCGGCCTCGTCGGGGGCGGCCAGGAGGGTGAGGGGGACGCCGAACTGGTTGTTGAGGTTCCCCTCGGTGGCGTGCACCCGGTAGCGCGCGGAGAGCGCGGCGCGGACCAGGTCCTTGGTGGTCGTCTTGCCGTTGCTCCCGGCGATCCCCACCACCTGCCCGCGGTGCAGCCGGCGGCGGTGGCGGGCCAGGCGCCCCAGCGCGCGCCGGGTGTCGTCCACCTCGAAGAGGAGCATCCCCTCGGGGACCTCCTCCGGCCGGCGGGAGACCACCGCCCCGGCGGCGCCCGCCTCGGCGGCCTGGCGGAGGAAGTCGTGGGCGTCGAAGCGCTCCCCGACCAGCGCCACGAAGAGCGAGCCCGGCGCGATCCTGCGGGTGTCGGTGGAGACCCCGGAGAACGCGACCGTGTCGCCGCCGTACCGGTCGCCCGCCCCGCGCGTCGCCCACGCCCGCATCATCTCGTCCTCCAGCGCCTTCCGCACCTCCCCCGCCGTCCACCGGAAACCGCTCAATCCGCACCTCCGCCGGCAATCGTTTCCCGCTCCGCAAGGACTTCGCGGATCACGGCGCGCTCGTCGAACGGCCGGACCTCGCTCCCCCAGAGCTGGTAGGTCTCGTGACCCTTCCCGGCGAGGAGCACCACGTCGCCCTCGCCGGCCTCGTCCAGCGCCCGGCGGATGGCCTCCCGCCGGTCGAGGACGCGCAGGCGGGGAGCATGCCCCATGCCAGCCTCCACCTCGTCTGCGATCCGCTCGGGGTCCTCGGTGCGCGGGTTGTCGGAGGTGACGATGGAGAGGTCGGCCAGGCGCGCGGCCACCCGCCCCATCTCCGGGCGCTTGCCGCGGTCGCGGTCGCCCCCGGCGCCGAAAACCACGATGAGCCGCCCCGGGGTGAGCGGCCGCAGCGCGCCCAGCGCGACCTCCAGCGCGTCGGGGGTGTGGGCGTAGTCGATCAGCACCGTGGCGTCCACCCCCGGGGTGGGGACACGCTCCAGCCGCCCCGGGACCTGCGGGAGCGACTCCAGCCCCGCGGCGATCTCCCCCGTCTCCCAGCCCAGGCCGTGGAAGAGGGCGGCGGCCCCCAGCGCGTTGGCGACGTTGTAGCCGCCCATCAGCGGCAGGCGCACCGGCGCGGACCCCCCCGGGGTGCGCAGGACGAGCTCCATCCCGCCGGGGAAGGCGCGGACCTCCTCCGCGCGCACGTCGGCGTCGGCGCGGAGGCCGAAGCGAAGCGTGCGGCCGCGGGGCGCGCGCACCCCCTCCCAGGCCGGGTCGTCGGCGTTGAGCGCGGCCACCCCGTCGGGCTTGAGCAGCTCCAGGAGACGCAGCTTGGCCGCACGGTACGCCTCCAGCGTGCCGTGGTAGTCCAGGTGGTCGCGGGTGAGGTTGGTGAAGACCGCCCCGTCGAAGCGCGCCGCCGCCGTCCGTCGCTGGTCGAGCGCGTGCGAGGACACCTCCATCGCCACCCCGCGCACGCCGGTGTCGGCCATGCCGCGGAGCCAGCGCGCCGTCTCCACGGGGCCGGGGGTGGTGAGGCCCTCCGTACCGGGGAGGGTCCGCCCGTCCGGGCCCACCGCCCCCAGCGTGCCGATGGAGGCCGCGGGGCCGCGCCGCCCCAGCAGGTGGCGGACGATGGCGGCGCTGGTGGTCTTTCCGTTGGTGCCGGTGATCCCCACCAGCGTCAGCTCGTCCCACGGGTCGCCCCAGAAGGCGGCTGCGGCGTGCGCGGCGGCCAGCCGCCCGTCGGCGACCTCCAGCTGGGGGAGGTCGAGCGGCGGGTCCGGTCGCTCCACCAGCGCCGCGGCGGCGCCCCGGGCGGCCACGTCGGCCAGGAAGCGGTGCCCGTCGCCGGAGGTGCCGACCACCGCGCAGAAGAGCCAGCCGGGCTCCACCGCGCGCGAGTCGGCCGTCACGCCGCGGACCTGCACCCCGGCCGGCGTCCCCCCTCCCCGGAGGAGCCCGCGCTCCGCGAGGCGGGCCGCGACCCGGTCCAGGCCCAGCGTGCGCTCCGTCACGGCTCGCCCCCCACCAGCACCACGGTGTCGCCCGCGGCCAGCCGCGTCCCCGACCCCGGCTCCGTGGCCTCCACGCGCCCGCTCCCGCGCAGCCGCACGTGCAGCCCCAGCGAGTGGGCGCGCCGGACCGCGTCGCGCAGCGGGAGGCCGCCCAGGGCGGGGACGGCCACCTCGCGGCGGAGGTCCGCGGGGGCGTCGGGGACTCCCTCCGCCAGGTCGAAGACGTACGTCCCGTCGCTCCCCTCGGGGGGCGGGATCCGGGCCCCGCCGGCCGCCGTCGCCAGCATGGTCCCCGGCCGGCGCGTGGCCACCAGCGAGGCGCCGTCCAGCGCGGAGGAGCGGGTGGCGAGGATCGCCTGCAGCAGGTCGCGGGTCACCGGCGCGGCGATGGCGCCGCCGTAGTACTCGCCCTGCGGCCGGTTCAGCTTGACGAAGATGGCCAGCTGCGGGTCCCTCGCCGGGAAGAACCCGGCGAAGGTGGCGGCGTAGCTCCCCGCCTCGTAGCGGCCGGACGCCCCCGTCAGCCGCGCCGTCCCCGTCTTCCCGGCCACGTCGAAGGTGGTGAGCGCGGCGCGGGTCGCGGTCCCGTCCTCGACCACCGCCATGAGCACCTCGCGCAGCTCCTCGGTCACCCGGGAGGGGAGGACCCGGCGCACCGCGCGCGGCTCCCAGCTGCGCAGCGTCGCGCCCCCGGTGTCGCGGACCTCGCGCACCAGCCGCGGCTCCATCAGCACCCCGCCGTTGGCGAGGGCGCCGTATGCCATGACCATCTGCAGCGGCGTAACCGCCACCTCGTAGCCGATGGCGAGGCTCGCCTGGGTGAGCCTCGACCACCCGGTCGGGCGCCGCAGCCGCCCCCCGGCCTCGGAGGGGTACTCCACCCCCGTCGGGGTGCCGAAGCCGAAGTCGCGCAGGTAGCCGTACTGCTCCGTCGGGCGCAGCCGCGGCGACAGCTTCGCCATGGCGATGTTGCTGGACTCGCGCAGCGCCTCGCGCACCGTCACCACGCCCATGCGGTGCACGTCGTTGAAGACGCGGCCGGTGGGGTCGGCCCAGCGGCCGTCCTCGGCGTGCACCGTCTCCTCCAGCGAGACCCGCCCCTGCGCCATGAGGCTGGCGACGAAGAACGGCTTGAAGGTGGAGCCCGGCTCGTACGGCTCGGTGAAGCCCGCCAGCGTCCGCGCCCCGCCGGGGCGCCGCGACACCGCGGCCAGGATCTCGCCCGTGCGGGGGTCGGCGACCAGCAGGTCGCCCCCCGCGGCGCCGGTGGAGCGCAACGCCTGCCGGAGCGCGCCGTCGGCGATCTCCTGGAGGTCGAAGTCCAGCGTCAGGTACACGTCCGCCCCGTCGCGCGGGGGGACCACCGGGAGGGAG
>DATABU010000811.1:0-3812 GCA_036259415.1 Longimicrobiaceae bacterium | reverse complement strand
GCGGCCCCGGGAGTAGACGGAGAAGCCGTGCGCGGCGATCAGCGCGAGCAGCATCATCACGACGTGCCCCATGAGCGCGCCGTAGAACGGACGCACGAAGAGGAGCAGGATCCCCAGCAGCACCTGCAGGTCGAGCGTGCCGGTGAAGACCGCTCCCAGGACCCTCGCGGCGCGGTCGTACGGGCGGCCCGTCGCCCAGCCGAACGCCAGGTAGAGGACGGCCAGGAGCCCGGCCAGGAGGACGAGGTAGCGGACCCCCGAGTGCGCGTGGTAGAGGAAGTTCATCGTCGTTCCGTTGAGCGTGGACCGGTCTCTCCCGGGCCGGGAAGATCGTCCGGCGGCCGCCGCGGCGCCAGCCCCGGCCCGGATCGTGAACCCCGCGAGCCGTTCGCGGGCGGCGGGGCCGCTACGGCGCCCCGCCGCCGGATCTCCGATCCGCGAGTCCGCGAGCCGGCCGACCCGGATCAGCGAGTCCCAGCGCCAGGAGATCGCGGAGATGCAGGAGGGGTAGCGGCTCAGTCAGGGACCACCGCCGTCGCCTCGATCTCCACCTTCGCGCGCTCCTCCAGCAGACCGGCGACCACCACCACGGCCATCGCCGGGAAGTGCCGGCCGAACAGCTCGCGGTACGCGCGGCCGACCTCGCGCGCGGAGGCGAGGTACGCGGCGCGGTCCGTCACGTACCAGGTGAGCCGCACCAGGTGCTCCGGCGCGGCGCCCGCTTCGCGCAGCACCGCGGCGACGTTGCGGAGCGCCTGCTCCGTCTGCGCGGCGAAGTCGTCGCTGGCGAACTCGCCCGTCGCGGGGTCCCACCCGATCTGCCCGGCGGTGACCACCAGGCGCCCGCGGGCCTCCACTCCGTTGGCGTACCCCTTCGGCGGGGCCCAGCCCTCCGGCTGAAGGAGCCGCATCACGCCTCCTGCTCGCGCAGGCGGAAGCGCTGCAGCTTCCCGGTCTGCGTGCGGGGGAGCGCGTCCACGAACTCCACCTGGCGCGGGTACTTGTACGGGGCGATCTCCCGCTTCACGAAGTCCTGCAGCTCCTTCGCCATCTCCGGTCCCGCTTCGTGCCCGGCGCGGAGGACGACGAACGCCTTGACCACCTGCCCGCGGTCCGGGTCGGGGACGCCCACCACGCCGCACTCCGCCACCGCAGGGTGGTCGAGCAGCGCGCCCTCCACCTCCGGCCCGGCGATGTTGTAGCCGGCGGAGATGATCATGTCGTCGTTGCGGGCCTGGTACCAGAAGTACCCGTCCTCGTCCATCACGTAGGTGTCGCCGGTCAGGTTCCACCCGTCCTGCACGTAGCCGCGCTGCCGCTCCGGGTCGTCCAGGTAGCGGCATCCCGTGGGACCCTGCACGGCCAGGCGGCCCAGCGTCCCAGGGGGGACGGGCTTCCCGTCCGGGTCGATGACGCGTGCGCGGTAGCCCGGGACGACGCGGCCCGTGGAGCCGGGGCGGATCTCCTCCTCCGGCGAGCCGATGAAGATGTGCAGCATCTCCGTGGAGCCGATGCCGTCGATGATGGAGATGCCCGTCGCCTCGCGCCACGCCTCGAAGGTGGGGAGGGGGAGCGTCTCCCCCGCGGAGACGCACTTCCGCAGCGAGGAGAGGTCGTGCCCCCGCGCCTGCTCGGCCATGGCGCGGTATGCGGTGGGCGCGGTGAAGCAGACCGTCGCGCGGAACTCCTCGATCCCCGCCAGCAGGTTGGGCGGGGTGGGCTGCTCCAGGAGGAGCGTCGCGGCCCCCGCGCGGAGGGGGAAGAGGAGGAGCCCGCCAAGCCCGAAGGTGAACGCGAGCGGCGGCGACCCGCAGAACACGTCGTCCGCGGAGGGGCGGAGCACCTTCGCGGAGAAGGTGTCGCAGCACGCCAGCACGTCGCGGTGGAAGTGAACGGCCCCCTTGGGCTGCCCGGTGGTGCCGGAGGTGAAGGCGATGAGCGCCACGTCGTCCGCGGCGGTGTCGGCGTTGTCGAAGGTCGCGGGCCTGCCGCGCATGAGCGCCTCCAGCGACCCCGCCTCGTCCGGCGCGCCGAAGCGCACGATGCGCTCCAGCCCCGGGGTGGCCGCCGCGGCCTGCTCCAGCTCGGCAGCCAGCCGGGAGTCGGTCAGCGCGACGCGCACCCGGGCCCTGCTCGCGACGGTGGAGAGCTCGCGCGCCCGCAGCAGCGGCATGGTGGCGACGCAGATCCCCCCGGCCTTGAGAACGGCGAGCCAGCACGCGGCCATCATCGGGTTGTTCGGCCCCCGCAGCAGCACGCGCTCCCCCGGGACGAGCCCCAGGTCGCCGCGGAGCACGCCCGCGATGCGGTTGGCGGTCTCCAGCAGCTCGCGGTAGGTCCAGCGCACCCCCGGCGCCAGCACGGCCGTCCGGTCGCCGCCTGCTCCCGCGGCCACGCGGTCCAGCAGCTCCACCGCGCAGTTCAGCCGCGGCGGGTAGGCCAGCTCGGGGAGCCCGGAATGGTCCATCTCGGGCCAGAGCTCCCGCGGCGGGAGGTGATCGCGCGCGAAGGTGTCCGCGTGCGCGCTGCGGACGGACGACGCGTGCAGGGTCGCGTCAGGCATGGCTCTGTGCTCCCGTGGCCTGGGGTGGGCGGGCAGCGCCCAGGAGCTGCCCGGCGATCACCAGCTTCTGGATCTCGGAGGTGCCTTCGTAGATGCGCAGCGCCCGGACCTCGCGGTAGAGCCGCTCGACTGCCGCGCCCGCCACCACGCCGCGCCCGCCGAAGAGCTGCACCGCGGAGTCGGCCACGCGCTGTGCCGCCTCGGTGGCGTACAGCTTCGCCATTGCGGCCTCGCGGGTGACGCGATCCGCCCCGGCGTCTCGCGTCCAGGCGGCGCGGTACACCAGGAGCGCGCTCGCGTCGACGTCGACGGCCATCTCCGCCAGCCGGGCCTGGGTGAGCTGGAACTCCGCCAGCGGCTTCCCGAACGCCTCCCTGTCCCGGGTCCACGCAGTCGTCTCGTCCAGCGCCCGCCGCGCGAACCCCAGCGCCGCCGCGCCCACGGTGGAGCGGAACACGTCCAGCGTCCCCAGCGCCACCTTCAGCCCCGCCCCCGCCTCCCCGACCAGCGCCTCCGCCCCGACCCGGCACCCGTCGAGTTCCAGCGTCCCCAGCGGGTGCGGCGCGATGACGTCGATCCGCTCGGCGACGCGCAGCCCGGGGTTGTCGGCGTCCACCACGAACGCGGCGAATCCCCGCTCCCCCGCCTCCGGGAAGCGCGCGAACACCACGTAGTGGTCGGCGATCCCCGCGTTGGAGATCCACGTCTTGCGCCCGTCGATCACGTACCCGCCGCCGTCCCGCCGCGCCGTGGTGCGCATGGCTCCCACGTCCGACCCGGCTTCCGGCTCGGAGAGCGCGAACGCCGCGACCGCCTCCCCCGCCGCGACGGGCGGGAGGCAGCGCCGCTTCAGCTCCTCGCTCCCGAAGAGCGAGACGGGCCCGCTCCCCAGCCCCTGCATGGCGAAGGCGAAGTCCGCCAGCCCCGACGCGCGCGCCAGCGTCTCCCGCACCAGGCAGAGCGTCCGCACCTCCAGCCGCGCCGTGGAGACGCCGTACGGCGCCGGCACCGCGTACCGGAGCCACCCCGCCTCCCCCAGCCTCCGCACCAGGTCGCGGCACGCCGCGTCCACGTCTCCCTCGTCCGGCTCGCGCACCGCCGGCTCGGAGGCGACCCACGCCTCCAGCTCCTCCGCCAGCCGCCGGTGGGTGTCGTCGAAGAAGGGCCAGGCGAGGAAGGTCCGGTCAGGCATGGGGACCCCCTCCCCCCGGCCCCCTCCCCCGGCCCCGCAAGCGGGAGAGCGGAGAAC
>DATABU010000810.1:0-2706 GCA_036259415.1 Longimicrobiaceae bacterium | reverse complement strand
GCCGCTCTCGTTCGCGCAGCAGCGGCTGTGGCTGGTGGACCGGCTGGAGCCGGGGAGCGCCGCGTACAACATGCCCTTCGCGGTGCGTCTGCGGGGGCCGCTGGACGCGCGGGCGCTGCGGCGGAGCCTGGCCGAGGTGGCGCGCCGGCACGAGGTGCTGCGCACCGTCTTCGCCGAGCACGGGGGCGAGCCCGTGCAGGTGGTGCGCCCGGCGGCGGCGGTGGCGCTGCCGCTGGTGGACCTGCGGACCCTGCCGGAGGCGCGGCGGGAGGCGACGGCGGGCGGGCTGGCCGGGGCGGAGGCGCTGCGGCCCTTCGACCTGGAGCGGGGGCCGCTGCTGCGCTCGACGCTGCTGCGCCTGGCAGAGGAGGAGCACGTGCTGCTCTTCACGCTGCACCACGTCGCCGGGGACGGGTGGAGCCTGGACGTGCTGGTGCGCGAGGTCTCCGCGCTCTACGCCGCCTACGCCGCGGGCGAGGAACCCTCGTTGCCGGAGCTGCCGGTGCAGTACGCCGACTACGCGGTCTGGCAGCGCGAGCGGATGACGGAGAGCGCGCTGGAGCGGCACCTCGAGTACTGGCGGGAGCGGCTGGCGGGGGCTCCTCCGCTGCTGGAGGTGCCCACCGACCACGCGCGCGCGGCGGGGCAGAGCGCGCGGGCCGGGAGCCGGCGCTTCACGCTGGGGGCGGAGACGACGCGTGCGCTGCGGGCGCTCTCGCGCAGGGAGGGGGCGACGCTGTTCATGACGCTGCTGGCGGGCTGGCAGGCGCTGCTGGGGCGCTACGCGGGGCAGGAGGACGTGGTGGTGGGCACGCCGGTGGCGGGGCGGACGCACGCGGAGCTGGAGGGGCTGATCGGGTTCTTCGTCAACATGCTGGCGCTGCGGGGTGAGCTGAGGGGGGACCCCACCGGGCGGGAGCTGCTGGGACGGGTGCGGGAGGCGGCGCTGGGTGCGTACGCGCACCAGGAGCTGCCCTTCGAGCGGCTGGTGGAGGAGCTGGGGATCGAGCGCAGCCTGACGCACGCGCCGCTCTTCCAGGCCACCTTCTCGCTGGAGCCGGAGGGTGGGGACGGCGGGCCGCGGCTGGGCGGGCTGGCGCTGGAGCCGTTCGCGGCGGGGGCGGGGATCGCCCGCTTCGACCTGGAGCTGACGGTGTGGGAGGGCGACGAGGGGTTGAGGGGGGCGCTGGTCTACCGGGACGCGCTGTTCGAGGAGGCGACGGCCGGGAGGATGGCGGAGCACCTGGCCGTGCTGCTGGAGGCGCTGGCGGCCGATCCGGGGCGCCGCCTCTCCGCGGCGTCGCTGCTGCGGGACGGGGAGCGGGCGCGCATCGAGGGGTGGAACGCCCCGCCCACCGGGATCCCCCGGCGGACCGTGCACGAGCTCTTCGCCGAGCAGGCGGCGCGCGCCCCTGGCGCGGTGGCGGTCGTCTCCGGCGGCGACGCGCTGACGTACGCCGGGCTGCAGGAGCGGGCCGCCCGGCTGGCGCGGCACCTGGCGGGGCTCGGCGTCGGGCCCGAGGACCGGGTGGGGCTGTGCCTGGAGCGGGGGCCCGAGGTGGTGGTCGCCATGCTGGCGGTGCTGCAGGCCGGGGCCGCGTACGTGCCGCTGGACCCCGCCCACCCGGCGGAGCGCCTGGCCTACGTGGCCGCAGACGCGGCGGTGGTCATGGTCGTCACGCGCTCGGAGCTCGCCGACCGGCTCTCCCGCGTGGACGTGCCGCGCGTCCTGCTGGACCGCGACGCGGAGGCCATCGGCCGCGCCCCGGCGCTCGCGCCGGAGGTGGATCCCCATCCCCGGGGGCTGGCGTACGTGATCTACACCTCGGGGAGCACCGGGCGTCCCAAGGGCGTCATGGTCGAGCACCGCTCCATCGTGCGGCTGGTGAAGGAGACGGACTACGTCCGGCTGGACCTGGGCGACGCGGTGGCGCAGGTCTCCAACCCGGCGTTCGACGCCGCCACCTTCGAGATTTGGGGGCCGCTGCTCAACGGCGGCACCCTGGTCGTGATCGCCCGTGACGTCTCGCTCTCCCCCCGCGAGTTCGCCGCGGAGCTGCGGGAGCGGGGCGTCACCACGCTCTTCCTGACCACCGCGCTCTTCAACCAGGTCGCCCGGAGCGAGCCGGGCGCCTTCGCCACCCTGCGCGAGGTACTCTTCGGGGGCGAGGCCGTGGACCCGGAGAGCGTGCGCCGGGTCCTGGAGGCGGGGCCGGAGCGGCTGCTCCACGTCTACGGGCCGACGGAGACCACCACCTACGCCTCGTGGCACGCCGTGGAGCGGGTGGAGCCCGGGCGCACGGTGCCGATCGGGCGCGGGCTGGCGAACACCAGCCTGCACGTGCTGGACGGGCGGATGGAGCCGGTGCCCGTGGGCGTGGCGGGCGAGCTGTACGTCGGGGGCTGCGGCGTGGCGAGGGGCTACCTGGGGCGTCCGGAGCCGACGGCGGAGCGCTTCGTCCCGGACCCGTTCCGGGGCGCCGGGGAGCGGCTGTACCGGACAGGCGACCGGGTACGGTGGAACGCGCGCGGCGAGGTGGAGTTCCTGGGCCGGATGGACGCCCAGGTGAAGATCAGGGGCTACCGGATCGAGCCGGGGGAGATCGAAGCCGCGCTCCTGGAGCGGGCCGGGGTGCGCGAGGCGGTGGTGGTCGTGCGGGAGGACGCGGCGGGGCAGGCGCGGCTGGTGGGGTACGTGGTCGCGGC
>DATABU010000809.1:0-1637 GCA_036259415.1 Longimicrobiaceae bacterium | reverse complement strand
ATGACCTACGAGCAGGCCGGGCACGGAGCCGCCGGGCTCGCGTTCCGCCGGGAGGACGGCGACACGCTCACCCTGCACGACCGCGCCGCGCACCACCGCGCGGCCGGGAACGCCACGCTGCGCGCCGCCGCGGCCGGGAAGTCGGCGCTGCTCCAGGACTTCGCCGCCGGGGCCCGGACCGTGGGGCAGGGCGCGCAGGACGTCCTGCTGGTCCCGGGGCCGGACGCCAGCCGGGTGGAGGCGCTGGTCGCGCACCTTCGCCTTCAGGGGATCGAGGTGGAGCGCGCGGCCGAGGGCTTCGGCGCTGGCGCGCGGGCGCACCCCGGCTTCGAGGAGCGACGCAGCTTCCCCGCCGGGACCTACCGGGTGCGCGCCCGCCAGCCGCGCGGCCGCCTGGCGACCACCCTGCTGCAGCCCGAGACCGAGCTGAAGGCCGAGTACTCCTACGACGTGAGCGCCTGGTCGCTCCCCTACGCCTACGGCGTCGCGGCGTACCGGGTGGGCTCCACCCCCGCCGCGGGGTGGACGCCGGTGCCCGCCCCCGCGGGCGAGCCCGCCGCCTCGGCCGCGCCCCCGGCCGCCGGCTACGGCTACCTGGTGCCGGCCGGCGCCGGGAACGCTCCCGCCCTGGTGCGCTTCCTCTCGCGCGGCGGCCGGGCGCGGGTGCTCGCCAGGCCCTCCACCTTCGGCGGACGGCGCTACGCCGCGGGGAGCTGGTTCATCCCGGCCCGCGGCAACGACTCGCTGGCGGCGCGGGTGGCGGCCGCGGGGCTGGGCGGCGCGGTGGTCCCGGTGGCGAGCGGGCTCAGCGAGGACGGCATCGACCTGGGGAGCGAGAACGTGGCCGCGCTCCGCATGCCGCGCGTGGCGCTGGTGGGCGGCGAGGGGGTGGTCCCCACCTCGTACGGCGCCCACTGGTACTTCCTGGAGCAGGAGCTGGGGATGCGCTTCGACGCCGTGCTGGCCGGCGACCTGGCCGGCATGGACCTCTCCGAGTACGACGTGATCGTGCTCCCCGACGCCTACGGGGTCCTCTCCGGCAAGCCGGCGCAGGACGCGCTAAAGGCATGGGTGGAGCGCGGCGGGCGTCTGGTGGCAGTGGCCGGAGCCGCGCGGGCCGCCGCCGACCTGGCGGACGTCAAGGTCCGCTCGGAGGAGGGCGACTCGGCCGCCGCGGGCCGGGCGCGCTGGCTCGCCGGCCGCGAGGAGCGCGAGCCCGAGGACTGGAAGGAGCAGGTCCCCGGGACCATCCTCCCGCTCCGCCTGGACCCCGCCCACCCGCTGGCCTGGGGCGCCGGCGCCGACGGCCGCGCCGACCGCGCCTTCGCCCTGCACGAGGGAGGGACGGTGTTCGAGCCCGCCGAGGGGGTGGAGGCGGTCGCCTACTTCCCCAAGGACCTGGCGCGGATCTCGGGGGTGATCTCGCCGGCCAACCTGAAGCGGTTGCAGGAGGGTGCCTGGCTGGTGACCCGCCGGGTGGGGGAGGGCGACGTGGTGCTCTTCGCCGACGACCCGCTCTTCCGCCTCTTCTGGCGCGCAGCCCAGCCCATGTACGTCAACGCGCTGATGTACCAGGCGGTGCGCTGACGCGCCAGCCGGTAGAACGGAGCGCCCCCGCCGCGGATTCCCGCGGCGGG
>DATABU010000808.1:0-6071 GCA_036259415.1 Longimicrobiaceae bacterium | reverse complement strand
TGCTCCGCCCGTCGCCGATCACGTGCGCGGGGACGCGCTCCGCCACCGCGGCCACCCGGCCGTCCACCACCAGCACCCGGTAGTCCCGCCCCTGGATGTAGCGCTCCACCACCACGCGGCGGGAGTACTCGTGGGTGATGGGCCACGCCAGGCGGACCGCGTCCTCGTCGTCCAGCCGCCCGGAGATGCCGCGCCCCTGGCTGGCGTCCAGCGGCTTGAGGATCACGGGGAAGCCGATCTCGCGCGCCACCTCCACGGCGCCCTCCAGCGTGGTGGCGGTTGCGCCCTCCGGCGCGGGAAGGCCGACGTTGCGCAGCACGCGGCGGGTGTCGTCCTTGTCCTGGGCGATCTCCACGCCGATGGCGCTGGTGTAGTCGGACATCGCCGCCTGGATGCGGCGGAGGTTCTTCCCCAGCCCGAGCTGCACCAGCGAGCTGGAGTTGAGCCGGCGCACGGGGATCCCGCGCCGCTGCGCCTCCTCCACGATGGCCGCGGTGGAGGGCCCCAGCCGCACCTCCTCGCGCAGGTCGTGCAGGTCGTCCACGATCTGCTTCACGTCCAGCGGCTCGCCGGTCATGCAGGCGCGCACCACCCGCACCGCGTCGCGCACGCTCTGGAGGCCCACGTCCTCCTCCTCGTACGCGACGATCAGCCACCACACCCCCTCGTCGCCCGACTCCACCACCCGGCCGAAGCGCACGTCGGAGCCGGCCAGCGTCTGCAGCTCCAGCGCTACGTGCTCCAGGATGTGGGGGAGGTGCGTCCCCTCGTGCAGCCGCTCCACGAACCCGCCGTGCTCGCCCCGGGAGCAGGGGTGCTCGTGCAGGGTGGGGATCAGGTCGAGGAGGCGGGCGTTGAACCCGGGGATCTCCGTGGAGGGGACGTCCTCCAGCGTTCCCAGCCGCAGGTCGCAGGCGATGACCGGGGCCAGCCTCCAGAAGTTGGGGCCGCGCACCGCCCGCAGCCGCGAGATGCGCAGCTCCTCCGGGTCCAGCGCGGCCGCGGCGGGCGCCGCGGCGGTCTCCGTGACGCTCATGCGCGCTCCGGCCGGAGGCTCAGTAGACGTCCGTCCCGCCGGTGCGGGCGGCATATGCCTCCGGGTCCGGCGTGCCGGGCCCGCGCCCGCCCCCGCCCCGCTCGCGCGAGCCCGGGGAGTCGCAGCAGTCGATGCGCCGGGCGTAGCCCTGGCCGGAGGAGGCGGCGGTGCGCGCGTCGGCGTCGCGGCGGGCGTTCTCGCGTCCCTCGTGGCGGTCCATCATCTCGGGTCCTGGTGCTTCGGGTTCCCACCCCTGGCGGCCCGGCTGCGGGTCCCGCGCGGGACGGCACGAAATCGCACGAAGCATACCAGGGAGCTATGTAGACCCACCGTATGTTCACCCGCCGCAGGGAGTTCCGGGAGCAGCGGGGACGCGGTCCCCGGGCTGCGCCTCGCGTGCGCCGCCTGCGCGGGTGGTGGACGGTGCCCGCGCTCCGTACTTTCCGCCGCGTCCAGGGCCGCGGCAGGGAGCGGCCCCCACCCCACCCAGGATGAAGCCCCGTGAAGCACGCCGCCCCGCTCGCCGCGCTCCTCCTCTCGGCCGCGGCGCCCGCCGCCGCGCAGCACGCCTTCTCGGAAGGAGGCGGGTACGACCCCGCCGTCCCCACCCCGCGCAGCGTCCTCGGCTACGAGGTGGGCGAGCGCTTCACCCCGCACCACCTGCTGGTGCGCTACGTGGAGCGCGTGGCCGCGGCGAGCCCACGGGTGCGGGTGGACACCGTCGCCCGGTCGTTCGAGGGGCGCGAGGTGCTCCGGGTGACGGTCACCGGCGAGGCCAACGCCCGGCGCCTGGAGGCCATCCGCGCCGACGCCGAACGGCTGGCGAACCCCGGCGGCTCCTCCGCGGAGGAGCTGCGGGCGGCGGTGGCGCGCACCCCGGCCATCGTCTGGCTGGGGTACACGGTGCACGGCAACGAGGCGTCGGGAACCGAGGCGGCCATCGCCACGCTGTACCAGCTCGCCGCGGGGACGGACGCGGAGACGCGCGCCATCCTGGACAGCACGGTGGTGCTCGTCGACCCGCTCCAGAACCCGGACGGACACGAGCGCCACGTGCAGAACGTGACGCAGCTGCGCGGCGCCACGGGGGTGCCGGTCTCGCCCGCGGCGATGATCCACGGCGGCCCGTGGCCGGGCGGGCGCACCAGCCACTACCTCTTCGACCTCAACCGCGACTGGTTCATCCTCTCCCACCCGGAGTCGCGCGGCCGGGTGCGGACCTTCACGACGTGGTGGCCGCACGTGGCGGTGGACCTGCACGAGATGGGGTCCAGCTCCACCTACTTCTTCGCCCCGCCCATGGAGCCGGTGAACAAGAACGTCCACCCCGGCATCCTGCGCTGGTGGGACGTGTTCGCCGCCGCAAACGCCGCGGCCTTCGACCGGCGCGGGTGGTCGTACTTCCGGCGCGAGGGATACGACGAGTTCTACCCCGGGTACGGCGTCTCCTGGCCCACCCTGCTGGGCGCGGTGGGGATGACGTACGAGCAGGCGTCCAGCGTCGGGGGCGCCATCCGCCGCAGCGACGGCACGGTGCTCACCCTGCGCGAGGCGGCGCACCACCACTACACGGCCTCCATGGCGACGCTGCTGGCCGCGGCGCAGCGCCGGGGCGAGCGGGTGCGCGACTACCTGGAGTTCCGCCGCTCCGCCGTGTCGGACGCGGCCCGCGCGCCGCTGCGCGCGGTGGCCTGGGAGCCGGACGCGCAGGGACGGGCGGACTCGCTGGCCCGGCGGCTGGCCGACAACGGGATCGCCGTGGGGCGCCTGCGCTCCCCGGCGACGGTCTCCGGCACGGAGTACGGGGCGGAGCGCCGGTCGGCGGTCCGCCTCCCCGCGGGGGCGTACGTGGTGGACCTGGCGCAGCCGCAGGGGCGCCTGGCCCGCGCGCTCCTGGAGCCCGACGCGGTGCTGGACTCGGCGTTCATCCGCGAGGAGCTGGAGAGCCGGCGCACGGGACGCCCCGACCGGTTCTACGACGCGACCGCCTGGGCGCTCCCGTACACGTTCCGGGTGCGCGCCTGGGCGCGCGGCGGCGTCCCCGCCGGCGCGGAGCCGGTCCCCGACTCCCCCGCGGCGGCGCCGGCCGTGGCCCCCGCGGCCGCGCGCCACGCCTACGCCTGGGAGCTGGGGAGCGAGGCGTCGTACCGGCTGCTCGCCGCGCTGCTGGCCGACAGCGTGCGCGTCTGGTACGCGCAGCGCCCCTTCGCCACGGGCGGGGAGCGCTTCCCGCGCGGGGCGCTGCTGGTGCGCGTGGCCGCCAACGGGACGGACGTGCACGAGCGGGTGCGGCGGCACGCCGCGGCGGCGGGCGCCCGGGTGGCAGCGGTCCACTCCGCGGCCGTGGACGAGGGGACGGACCTGGGGAGCAACAGCGTGGTCCCGCTGCGGGCGCCGCGGGTGGCGCTGGCGGGGGGGAGCCCCGTGGGCGGCAACTCGTTCGGGTTCGCCTGGTACGCGCTGGACCAGCGGCTCGGCTACCCGGCCACCCCCGTGGACGTGTCGAGCCTGGCCGGGAGCGCGCTGGACGAGTTCGACGTGCTGGTGCTCCCCTCCACGGCCGCCGCGGGGCTGGACAGGGCGCTGGGGGACGCCGGGCGGGAGCGGGTCGCGCGGTGGGTGCGGGACGGCGGCGTGCTGGTGACGCTGGACGCCGCCACCGGGTGGCTGGCTGCGGAGGGCACCGGCCTGTCGCGCTTCCGGCTGCGCCGCGACACCGTCCGCGCCGACGGCGAGCCGGGGGCGCCGCTCCCCGCCTCGGTGCCGGGCGCCATCGTCCGGGCGGAGGCGGACACCCTGTCGCCGCTGCTGGCCGGGGTGGGCGCGGCGGAGCTGCCGGTGCCGGTCTTCGCGGACCGCGTCTACGCCGCGCCGCGCGACCTGCGCCCCGGCGAGGCGGTGCTGCGCTTCGCCCCGCGGGAGCGGCTGCGGCTGGCCGGATACCTGTGGCCGGAGGTGCCCGCCCGCCTGGCGGGGACGCCGTACCTGTGGACCGAGCGGGTGGGGCGGGGGCGCGTGGTCGCCTTCGCGGGCGACCCCGTCTTCCGCGACCTGTGGCGCGGGCTGCTGCCGCTCTTCGCCAACGCGGTGCTCCTGGGGCCCAGCTTCTGAGCCCCCCGCGGCGAGTGGCCCGGCGCCCGAGCGGGGGCTAGATTCGCGGCTCACCCCGTCCCGGAGCGACCCCCGCATGAGCGACGCGCTGCGCGCCCTCCTCGACCTGCTGGACCTGGAGCCGCTGGAGCACAACATCTACCGCGGCCGCAACCGCGACATCGGCTCCGGGCGCGTGTACGGCGGACAGGTGCTCGCGCAGGCGCTGGTGGCCGCGCGCCGCACGGTGGAGGAGGACCGCGCGGCGCACTCGCTGCACGGCTACTTCATCCTCCCGGGCGACATCGAGGCGCCCATCGTCTACTTCGTGGACCGGCTGCGCGACGGCCGGAGCTTCACCACCCGGCAGGTCACCGCCATTCAGCACGGGCGGGCCATCTTCAACATGTCCGCCTCGTTCCACGTGGCCGGCGACCCCGGCCCCGACCACCAGGTGGAGATGCCCGACGTCCCCCCGCCGGAGGAGCTGCCGCGGGAGCTGGACCGGGTCCGCGCCGTGGCCGACCGCATCCCCGAGCCGCTGCGCTCCGTCTACACGCAGGACCGCCCCATCGACTTCCGCCCGGTGGCCCCGCTTGACCTCTTCCGGCCCGAGCCGCAACCGCCCGCCAAGCACGTCTGGTTCCGCGCCGACGGTCCGGTCCCCGACGACACCCTCTCGCACCAGGCGACGCTCGCCTACGCCTCCGACTACGGGCTGCTGGGCACCGCGCTCCTCCCGCACGGCCTCACCTTCCAGATGCGCCGGCTGCAGGGCGCCTCGCTGGACCACGCCCTCTGGCTGCACCGCCCCTTCCGCGCCGACGAGTGGCTCCTGTACTCCACCGACGCTCCCAGCGCCTCCGCGGCGCGCGGCTTCACCCGGGGGAGCATCTTCACCCGCGACGGGCGGCTGGTGGCCTCGGTGGCGCAGGAGGGGCTGCTCCGGCTGCGGGAGGGGTGACGCAGGCCGGGGGCGGGCCGGATCTTGCGTCCCGCGCCCCATCCTGCATGGACCCGGAACCCGGAGGCGAGAATGGCGCAGGCGAAGAGCGGCGACACCGTGCGCGTGCACTACACCGGACGGCTGGAGGACGGCACCGTGTTCGACTCCTCCCGGGGGCGCGAGCCGCTGGAGTTCACCCTGGGCGGGCGGCAGGTGATCCCCGGCTTCGAGGACGCCGTGGACGGGCTGAGCCCGGGAGACGAGCGCACCGTCACCATCCCCACCGACCAGGCGTACGGGCCCCGCCGCGACGAGATGACGCTGACCGTGGGCCGCGACCAGTTCCCCGACGAGGTCCACCCCGAGGTGGGCCAGCAGCTGCAGATGAGCCAGGGCGGCCAGGTGGCCGTGGTCACCGTGGTGGACGTCTCCGACCGCGAGGTGAAGCTGGACGCCAACCACCCCCTCGCCGGCAGGGACCTCACCTTCGACGTGCAGCTGGTGGAGATCGTCTGACCCGCCGTCCGCCCCGGCCGGGCGGACGTGTCACGCTCCGCCCCCCCTCCCTCGTCTCCGCTGCGGAGGCCCGGACCACCGGGCCCGGTACGAACACGAACGGGGAGGCGGGGATGATCCTTTCTCGGAACACGCGGCGGGTGCTGGTGCTGGGCGGCGGATACGCGGGGATGGTGGCCGCGGCCCGCGCCGCGCGCGGCGGCGGGGCGGAGGTGACGCTGCTGGACGCGCGCCCCCGCTTCACCCAGCGCATCCGGCTGCACGAGCTGCTGGCGGGGTCGGAGCCGGACGCGCCGGCGTACGCGCCGCTCCTGGAGCGGCGGGGCGTCCGCTTCGTCCAGGGGTGGGCCGACGGGCTGGACCCGGCGCGCGGCGTTGTGACCGGGCGCGCCGCGCACGGCGGGCGGCTGGAGCTGGGCTACGACCGGCTGGTGCTGGCGCTCGGCAGCCGCGCCGCCGCCGGCCCGCCGGGAGCGGCCGCGC
>DATABU010000807.1:0-6224 GCA_036259415.1 Longimicrobiaceae bacterium | reverse complement strand
CCCGGGGCCGCGCCGCGCGGCCGGTACCACGAAGACGGTCCGCCCTACTGCCAGCCCGGGTTCTGCACCAGCTCCGGGTTGCTCCGGATGGCCGCGGCCGGGATGGGGAAGAAGCGGTACTTGTCCTCCACCACGCCCCCGCTGAGCCCCACCTTGGGGACGCTGTTCCCCCACGGGCTGCCGTTGAGGTTCTGCCCCCCGGCCGAGACCGGCCTCCCGGCCTGGATGTTCGCCTCCACCCGCGCCTTCGACCACGCCCAGTGGCGCTGCATGTCGAAGTAGGTGTGGAACTCCAGCACCAGCTCGTGGCGGCGCTCCAGCTGCACCGCGTTGCGGAACTGCTCCTGGCTCAGCCCTTCGGGGAGGTCGGCCAGCCCCGCGCGGTCGCGGACCGCGTTCACCGCCGCGTACGCCTCGCCGGTGGGCCCCGACGCCTCGTTGATCGCCTCGGCCAGCATGAGGAGCGCGTCGGCGTAGCGCAGGAGGATGTAGTCGTTCTCGTCGCCCGCGCCCGTGACGCCCTCCGGGTCCAGGTACTTGGTGATGTAGGGCCCGCCGCCCGGGGTGCCGAAGTTGTTGAGCTGGGCGGTGGTCATCCCGGGCCGCGACCACGTGATCAGGCCGTGCGTGGGGTGGACGTACCGGGTGGAGAAGGTGCCCGACTTGCGCTCGTCCTGGTCGGACCAGTCGCGGTAGAACGGCCACTCCGGGTAGAAGGAGATGCCGCCCGCGTTGACGCCGTTCAGGAAGGAGTTGATGGGGGCGACGTGCTGCCCCAGCCGCCCGCCCAGCCCCGAGACCCGGGTGTTCTGGACGGCGAAGATCACCTCCGCGTTCATCTCGTTGTCCAGCGCGAACACCCGGCCGAAGTCGGGGAGGAGCTGGTAGCGCCCGCTCGCCACCACCTGGCGCAGCTGCTCGATCGCCTTCTGGTAGGAGGCCGCCCCGCCGCCGTGCACCGCGGCGTGCTGCAGGTACACCTTCCCGAGCAGCGTCCGGGCCGCCCCGCTGGTCGCGCGGCCGGTGTTCTCGCCGGCGACTCCCGCGTACGAGGCGGGGAGCTTCTCCACGGCGAACTCCAGGTCGGAGATGACGGCCGCGTACACGTCGGCCGCGGGGGAGCGCGGCATCGCGAGGTTCTCCAGCGTGGTGACCGGCTCCAGCCGGAGCGGCACGTCGCCGAAGAGCCGCACCAGGTTGAAGTAGTGCGTCGCGCGGAGGAAGCGGGCCTCGGCGACCACGCGGTCGCGGAACGCCGGGTCCATGGCGGTGATCCCCGGGACGTTCACCACCACCGCGTTCGCGCTGGCGATGGCCGAGTACGCGCACTTCCAGCTGGTGGCGAGGTAGGCGTGCTCGGTGGTGATGTTCAGCGCGTCGATGCCGCCGCGGTCGTGCGTGGCGCCGTAGCGCGAGGTGAGCGCCTCGCCCGGGTACTCCACCAGCATGGGGAAGTTGCGGCCGTAGTAGTCGTCGCTCCCGCACCCCAGCGGGGTGATGAAGGAGGCGTAGACCCCGTTCACCGCCGCGACCGCGTCGTCCGCGTTGCGGAAGAAGTTGTCGGGGCCGATGAAGTCCTGCGGGACCTCGGTCAGCAGCTCGTCGTTGCAGCCGGCGAGCCCCAGCAGCAGCAGGGCGGCGAGCGCGGCTCGTGTGCGTCGGATCATCTCGTTCCTCGCGGGGGAGGTTGCGTTCCAGGGAGCGCGGCGCCGGCCGCGGCGCCCGCTCTCGTCAGTAGCCGATGTTGACGCCCACCGTCACGGTGCGGGCGAGGGGGTACGCCCCCACGTCCACGCCGCGGTTGGCGTTGCCGACGCCCATGCTGCTCACGTCCGGGTTGTAGCCGCTGTACTTCGTCCAGGTGTACAGGTTGCTCCCCGAGACGAACACGCGGGTGTCGCGGAAGCCGCGCCCCGTGGTCCAGCTGCCGGGGAGGTTGTACGCCAGGGTGACGCTCCCCAGCCGCAGGTACGACCCGTCCTCCAGCATGGTGTCCACGTAGTTGGAGCCGATGGACTGCGACGCGGAGCCGATCCGCGGGTACTTGGCGCCCGGGTTCTCAGGGGTCCAGCGGTCCTCGAAGCGCGCGCGGGTGACGTTGGTGGACGGCCCGCCGCCCTCCACGCGGATCAGGTTCAGGTTCAGCACGTCCGCGCCGAACGACCCGTGCACGAGCGACGACAGCTCGAAGCCGCGGAAGGCGAAGGTGCTGTTCCACCCCACCGTGTAGTCGGGGTTCGGGTCGCCGATGACGGTGCGGTCCAGCTCGTTGATGACCCCGTCCGGCACCCCCTCCGGACCGCTCAGGTCCAGCACCCGCGCCTCGCCCGCCTGGAAGCGGCGGTTGGGGAGGGTGGCGCCGTAGCTCGCCGCCTCGATGGAGTCGCGGAAGAGCCCGTCGGTCCGGTAGCCGTAGAACACGCCGATGGGGTGGCCGACGCGGATGTCGGTGCCCGGGAAGTTGAAGTTGGCGCTGATCCCCCGCACCGGCAGCACGTCCACCGGGCCCAGGTCCAGCACCTCGTTGCGGTTGCGGGCGTAGTTGAAGCTGTTGGACCAGCGCGGCGAGTCGAAGCCGTCGCCGCGGAGCGCGTTGACCCCCAGCGCCAGCTCCACGCCGCGGTTGCGCACCGAGCCGGCGTTCTGGAAGGCGAACTGGAAGCCGGTCTCCAGCGGGAGCGCCACCTGCATCAGCAGGTCCTCGGTGCGGCGGTTGTAGTAGTCCGCCGTGACGGTGACCAGGTTGTCCCACATCCCCAGGTCCACGCCCGCGTCGAACTGGTAGGTGGTCTCCCACCCCAGGTCGGGGTTGGCGAGGCGGGTCTGCCGGTAGCCGGTGACGATGGTGGAGCCGAAGTTGGTGGTCGCGCTCCCGAGCGTCGCCAGCGACTGGTACGGGCTCACCGCGGCGTTGCCGGTGGCGCCGTACGAGGCGCGGAGCTTCAGGTCGCTGAGCGCGCCCACGTCGCGCAGGAACGGCTCGTCCGAGGCCCGCCAGGCGAAGGCCCCCGAGGGGAAGAGCCCCCACTTGCGGTCGGGCCCGAAGCGCGAGGAGCCGTCGTACCGCCCCGTGGCCGTGAAGATGTACCGGCCCAGGAGGTTGTACGTCGCCCGGCCCAGGTACGAGGCCAGCGTGGTGCGCGACGACCCCGAGCTCACCACCGGCCCGCCCGAGCGGTTGCCGGAGCCGATGTCGTTGAAGTCCAGGATGTCGCTCAGGAAGTTCTCGTTGGTCATGCTGGTGCTCGCCGCGTCCTGCCACTGCCGGGTGTACCCGACCACGGCGTTCAGCGAGTGCAGCTCACCGAAGGTCCGGTCAAAGGAGAGCGTGTTCTCGTTCAGGAGCGAGGTGGACTCGTTGCGCGCCCGGATCGCCTGCCCGCCGGTGAGCTGGCCGCGGAGCGTCTCGCGGGGCCAGTAGGTGTCGCGCTTCCGGTTGACGACGTTCGCGCCGAGGCTGGTGCGGAGCTTCAGCCCCTCCGCGATCTCGTACTCGGCGAAGGTGTTGCTGAGGATGCGGGTGTCGCCCAGCTCGTCGTCCATGCTGGTGAGCACCGCCACCGGGTTCTGGATGTCTCCGGGGATGATCGCGGAGGGGGCGTCCAGCAGCATCACCGTGTACGATCCGTCCTCGCGCCGCACCGGGAGCGTGGGGATGGACTGGAGCGCCGCCGCCACCGCCGAGGCGTCGGCGCCGCCCACCGCGCCGTCCGTGGCCGCGAAGGCCGTCTCCACCCGGCTGCCGCTCAGGGTGGTCCCCAGCCGCAGCCGCCTGCGGATGTCCTGCGTCAGGTTCAGGCGGATGGACATCCGCTGGAACTCGGAGCCCAGGACGACGCCCTCCTGGTCGAAGTAGCCGCCGGACACCGCGTAGCGCGTGGCGTTGTCGCCGCTGGAGCCCCCGGTGACCGAGAGCTGGTAGCTCTGGAGCGGGGCCCGCCGGAAGATCTCGCTCTGCCAGTCGGTGCTCGGCACCGCGCCCGGGTTCGCGTAGATGGGCTCCAGCTCCTGGCTGGCCGCCCACTCGTTGGCGAAGGCGGCGTACTCCGGCCCGGTCAGCAGGTCGTAGCGCCGGGTCACGGTCTGGATCCCGGTGGACGCCTCGAAGTTGACCCTCGGCGCGCCGGCCTGGCCGCGCCTGGTGGTGATGAGCACCACCCCGTTCGCGGCGCGCGAGCCGTAGATCGCCGTCGCGGACGCGTCCTTGAGGACCTCGATGGACTCGATGTCGCGGGGGTTCAGCGTGGTGAGCGGGTTGGTGGGGGTGGTGATCCCGCTGGCGCGCCCGCCGCCGAGCCGGTTGTTGTCGGCCGTGTAGTCCACCTCCACCGGGAAGCCGTCGATGACGTAGAGCGGCTCGTTGCTGACGCTCTCCGAAACCGAGGTCCCGCCGCGGACGCGGATGGAGATCCCGCCGCCGGGGGCGCTGGACGCCTGGTTCACCTGCACGCCCGGCGCCGTCCCCTGCAGCAGCTGGTCGATGGAGGTGACCGGCTTGTTCTCGACCGCCGACATGTTCACCGACGCCACGGCCCCCGTCAGGTCGCGGCGGCGCTGCGTCCCGTACCCCACCGCCACCAGCCCCTCCAGGGAGATCGCCTCGGCCTGGAGCGCGAAGCTCGCCGTGGCCGCCTGCCCCGCTGCCACCGTGACCGTCTGCTCCTGCGCGCCGTAGCCGATCATGCTGGCGCGCACCACGCGCGACCCCGCGGGGACGTTGGCGAGGGTGTACTGCCCGTCCTCGCCGGTCACCGCCGTCAGCGTGGTGTTCGGGACCGTGACGGTGGCGCCCGCGAGCGGCCGCGTGGTCTGGCCCTCCGTGACCGTCCCGGTGATCCGGCCGGTCTGCGCGTGCGCCGCGGCCGGCAGGAGGACGAGGACGAGCAGGCGGAGGAGCGTGGCTGTCCATCTCATCGGGGACACTCCGGGCGAAGGTTGGTCCATGGTCCGGCCGTGGGGAGGGGTTGGCGCGGCCCCGGGAGTCGCTTTTGTCTCTCTAAGAAACATTTGCACCACGAAGCTCCACGCAGGACCGGAAACGGCCCACCGGGCGAGCCGGCGGGAGACGGGTCTGACTGTCGGACTGGACGGCACCGGCTATCGTGAAGGGGCGGAAGGAACGCCCCGTCCGGCATTTGTTCGCGGGAGGAACTAAATCTCCCGGGAATCTACAACGCGGTTCGTGGACGCGCAACGGTCCTGTATCCACCGTGTCGCGGCGGGGTTACGGCGCGGCGGGGCGAAGGCGGCGCGCCCAGCGCTCCACCCTGCGCAGCGTGGTCGCCGGCTCGTCCGTGTACCACGCGTAGCCGGAGCGGCGCTCCTCCTCCAGCTCGCTCCAGGCGTAGCGGACCACGCCGTCGCGGTTGCTGAAGATGGGGCGGTCGGTGCCGACCTCGTAGAAGCGCGCCCAGATCGGCCCGGCGCCCTCGCGGGGGGTGAGCCCCCCCCTGGGCTCGTAGTCCAGGCCGTGGATCGCCGTCCTGCGGAACCACGCGGCCGCCGCCTGCACCGCCCGCGCCACCTGCGGGGACGGCGCCTCCAGCTCCACGAGGAAGTCCACGACCCCCGCGCTCTCGCGCCCGCTGAGCGAGGCGTGCTCGTACGCCCGCGCCGCGGCCGGCTCCAGCGTGAGCGGGTCGTGCTGCGCGCCCCACACCGTGGGCGCGCCGCCCACCACCACCTGGCTGCGCAGCACGCAGTCAACCCCCCGCGCGACGGCGGCGCGGGCGCGGGTCCGCGCCGGCTCGGGCGCCAGGGCGTAGTCGCCGCGGGCGACGCCGTACAGGAGCCGCAGCACCCGCACCATGGCGTCGTCGTTGTACGTGGCCGCGTCGTGGTACCCGCCCTGGAGAGGGTACACCTGCGGCCAGCAGCCGTTGGGGAACTGCGCCCGCAGCACGTAGTCGAGCCCCCGCAGGAAGGCGTCGCGGTGGCGCGCGTCGCCGTGCGCGGCGTACGCGCCGGCCAGGAAGCGCAGGTGCTCGGTGGTGGCGCCGTTGTCGAAGGTGCCGACGTAGCTCCACCCGTTCGCGGAGGAGTAGCTCTCGCCCGGCCGGCGGGGGCGGGCGAGCTCCACCCGCTTGGACCAGCCGCCCGAGGGCGTCTGGAAGGACACGATGGCGTCCGCCGTCCGGCGCGCCTCCGCTCCCCGGAACCGCTCCGCCGCCGGCTGCCTCCCCAGGTCGAGCGCGGGGCCCTCCGGCGCGGGGGTCCAGCGCTCG
>DATABU010000806.1:0-6909 GCA_036259415.1 Longimicrobiaceae bacterium | reverse complement strand
GCCGGGCCGACCCCGTCCAGCCGCGCGAGCTCCCGGATCGGCGCGGTGGGGTGCGGGACGAGGGCCAGCGCCGCCGCGCTCCGCTCCTCCACCGCCGCCGGGTCGTTGCCGCGCACCAGCACCAGGTTCGGCGCGCGCCAGACGCCGCGCGCCATCTTCCACTCGGTCAGGCGCACCAGCTCCGGGAGGGTGAGGTGCGCCGGAGTGCGCGCGGCGATCAGGCCCGGGAGCTCCTCGCGGTACCAGCGGTCCAGTTCGGGGAGCCGGGCGACGCCCTGGCGCTCGACCACGGCGGGGTAGTCGTCCAGCGCGCGGCGCAGCGTGCGTGGGTCGGGGAGCGGCACGGGGGAGGTCGGGTGGAGGGGGCGGTCAGGCGGGCGGCGGCAGCGGCTCCGAACGCTGCGCCCGGGCCGCGGCGCGCGCGGCCTCGCGGCGGCGGGCGAGCACGGCCTCGGCGTCCGGGGCGGCCAGCACCACGGTCTCCAGGTGCCGGCAGAACTCGGGCTCGCCGGTCAGGGTCCGCAGCTCGGCCAGGAACGGGTGGACCTTGCTGAAGGTCAGGAAGACCTCGCCGTGGGCGGCGCGGAAGGCGTCGCCGTCGATGGCGCCCGTGGTCACGAGCGACGCCGCCATGTCCCAGTAGCCGAGCACCATCCGGAACGCCGCGTTCCGCTCCCCGCCCGCCAGGGCGACCAGCTCGGCGAAGCTCTCCGGGTTGAACTCCCGCGTGAACCAGGCCCGCGCCTCGCGCAGCAGGGGCTCGCGGCGGAGGTCGAAGAGCCGGAGGTTCAGCTGCGCGCTCTCGAAGGGGGTCGGCATGGCGGGGGATCGGGGTGGAGCTGCCGGAACGGGCCCGGGCCAATCTGCACCGCCCGCGCGCCGCTCCACAAGACGTCCCGCCCCGCCGCCGCGCCGTACGGCGTGGATGAGCCGGGCTCACGGAACCATCATTGCGATGGGGGGCTCCGGTGTACCTGCGCGGCCCGCCGCACGGGGCCGTACGGCTGTGTCATCACTCATCCACGGAGGAGAGCATGACGGGAGCGACGGAGACCGTCCCGGAAGGGGTGCGGGTCCTGGGCGAAGAGAACGAGGCCACGGCGCGGGTCCTCACCCCGGAGGCGCTGGAGTTCGTCGCGTGGCTGCACCGCCGCTTCGACCCCGTCCGCCGGGAGCTGCTCGCCAACCGCGAGCGCAGGCAGGCGGAGTTCGACGCCGGCGGCGTCCCGGACTTCCCGGAGGAGACGGCGGAGGTCCGCGCGTCCCACTGGCGGGTGGCCTCCACCCCGGCCGACCTCCAGGACCGGCGGGTGGAGATCACCGGCCCCACCGACCGGAAGATGGTGATCAACGCGCTGAACTCCGGCGCGAACTGCTTCATGGCCGACTTCGAGGACGCCCTCTCTCCCACCTGGAGCAACGTGGTGGAGGGACAGGTGAACCTGGCCGACGCCATCCGCCGGCGGGTGGACTTCACCTCGCCCGAGGGGAAGGAGTACCGGCTGGGCGAGAAGACCGCCACGCTGCTGGTGCGCCCCCGGGGGTGGCACCTCCCCGAGAAGCACTTGCTGGTGGACGGCGAGCCGGTCTCGGCCTCGCTCTTCGACTTCGGGCTCTACTTCTTCCACAACGCCCGGGAGCTGCTGGACCGCGGCTCCGGCCCGTACTTCTACCTCCCCAAGCTGGAGAGCCACCGCGAGGCCCGCCTGTGGAACGACGTGTTCCTGGCGGCGCAGGAGCGGCTGGGGATCCCCCGCGGCACCGTCCGCGTGACGGTGCTCGTCGAGACCATCCTGGCCGCCTTCGAGATGGACGAGATCCTGTACGAGCTGCGCGAGCACATGGCGGGGCTCAACGCGGGGCGGTGGGACTACATCTTCAGCATGATCAAGAAGTTCCGGAACCGGGGCGACTTCGTCCTCCCGGACCGGGCGCAGGTGACCATGGGCGTCCCCTTCATGAAGCGCTACGCCGAGCTGCTGGTGAAGACCTGCCACCGCCGCGGCGCCCACGCCATGGGGGGCATGGCGGCCTTCATCCCCAACCGCCGCGACGAGGAGGTCACCGAGCGCGCCCTGGCCAAGGTGCGCGAGGACAAGCGGCGCGAGGCGGGCCAGGGGTTCGACGGCACCTGGGTGGCGCACCCCGACCTGGTGGAGGTGGCGCGCGCGGAGTTCGACGCCGTGCTGGGCGGCCGGCCCAACCAGAGGGAGCGCCAGCTCGACGAGCTGGAGGTGAAGCCCGGCGACCTGCTGGAGACCGGGATCCTGGGCGGGGAGGTGACCGAGGAGGGGGTGCGCAACAACGTGAGCGTCGCCCTCCAGTACCTGGAGGCGTGGCTGGGGGGGAACGGCGCCGTCGCCATCTACAACCTGATGGAGGACGCCGCCACCGCCGAGATCTCCCGCGCCCAGCTCTGGCAGTGGATCCGCCACCGCACTCCGCTGGCCGACGGCCGGGCCATGAACCCGGACGTCTACTGCGCCGTGCGCGACGAGGAGATGGAGAAGCTCCGGGCCGGGCGGGAGGACACGCGCTGCCTGGACGACGCCGAGGAGCTGCTGGACGAGCTGGTGCTGGGGGACGAGTTCATCCCCTTCCTGACGCTGCCGGCCTACGCGCGGCTCGGCTGAGCGACGCCGACCCTTCGACCGCCATCACCGACGAGGACCCATGAGCGACGACCGGGAGACGCAGGTTCGGGAGCTGGAGAGCCGCTGGGCGGTGGAGCCGCGCTGGCAGGGGATCACCCGCCCCTACACCGCCGCCGAGGTGGTGCGGCTGCGCGGCTCGGTGCGGGTGGAGCACACCCTGGCCCGCCGGGGGGCGGAACGGCTGGCGCAGCTCCTGGAGGGCGAGGAGCCCGTGCGCACCTTCGGCGCGCTCACCGGCGCGCAGGCCGTGCAGATGGTGAAGGGGGGGCTCCAGGCCATCTACCTGAGCGGGTGGCAGGTCGCCGGCGACATGAACCTGGCCGGGCACACCTACCCCGACCAGAGCCTCTACCCCGCCAACAGCGTCCCCGCGGTGGTGAAGCGCCTGAACAACGCGCTGCTCCGCGCCGACCAGATCGAGTGGAGCGAGGGGAACGGGGGGCGCGACTGGCTGGTCCCCATCGTGGCGGACGCGGAGGCCGGCTTCGGTGGGCCGCTGAACGCCTACGAGCTGATGAAGGCGATGATCGAGGCGGGGGCCGCCGGGGTGCACTTCGAGGACCAGCTCGCCGCCGAGAAGAAGTGCGGCCACCTGGGGGGGAAGGTGCTGGTCCCCACCGGCCAGTTCGTCCGCACCCTGGTGGCGGCGCGCCTGGCCGCCGACGTGCTGGACGTCCCCACCTGGCTGGTGGCGCGCACCGACGCCAACGCCGCCACCCTGCTCACCAGCGACGTGGACGAGGGCGACCGCCAGTGGCTCACCGGCGAGCGCACGGCCGAGGGGTACTACCGGGTGCGCAGCGGGCTGGAGGCGGCCGTCGCGCGGGGGCTCTCCTACGCGCCGTACGCCGACCTTGTGTGGTGCGAGACCTCCACCCCGGACCTGGACGAGGCCCGCGCCTTCGCCGAGGCGATCCGCGCCGAGCACCCGGGGAAGATGCTGGCCTACAACTGCTCGCCCTCCTTCAACTGGAGCCGCAAGCTGGACGCGGCCACCATCGCGAAGTTCCAGCGCGAGCTGGGGGCGATGGGGTACCGCTTCCAGTTCATCACCCTGGCCGGGTGGCACCTCATCAACCTGGAGACCTTCAAGCTGGCGAAGGGCTACGCCGCCGAGGGGATGCCGGCCTACGTCCGCCTCCAGGACGAGGAGTTCGCGCTGGAGGAGGACGGGTACACCGCCACGAAGCACCAGCGCGAGGTGGGGACGGGGTACTTCGACCAGGTGCTGCAGACGCTCTCCGGCGGCGAGGCATCCACCACGGCGCTGGCCGGCTCCACCGAGGCCGAGCAGTTCCACTGAGCGGCGGACGTACGGCGGAACGGAGCGAGCGGGGGCCACGACGAGGGCGAGGGCGGAGAGCAGGACCGGGGCGAGGCGCATGGGGGGAACGGAACGTGAAGGGAGATCCGGGGGGGACGGAACGACAGCGCCGCGCCGGGCGCGCAACAACGTTCCGCGTTGTGCAACCTGGCTCCCCCTTGCGTGTAGGTAGATGGAATGAAACGACATCATCTCTTCCGGCACCTGCTCGTCGCGGGCCTGGCCGCCCTGCTGGCCGGGTGCGGCGACGGCTACGGCGTCATCGTCGGCGCCGACGGCAGGGACGCGCTCCGCTCCGGCGTTTACGACTACGAGGCGTGGACGTACGACGGCTACACGGCGTACTGGGGGTACGTGGACCTGCGCGTGTCGGGGGACGGGACGCTCAGCGGGGGCTACCGCCTTCCCCGGCAGTGCGTGGACCGCTACGGCTACGAGGCCGACTGCGTGGGCTACGTCGGGGGGCGGGTGTACTCCGACGGGCGGGTGCGTTTCGGCCTTGACGAGGGGTGGCTGCGGCACGAGGGCGACGTGGACCGCTACGACGAGGCGTTCGGCTGGTGGGAGGAACGGGTCCTGGGCGGCTCCGACGAGGGCGAGTGGGAGCTGGTCCTGCGCTGAGCGGGCGACGGATACGAGGGGGAAAGGGGCGGGCCGCGCGACGCGGTCCGCCCCGTCCGTTTTCCCGCCGCGGCGTGGAATGGGTAAAATTCCCTGCGTCGCCGCCGCCCCGCGTGTCTCACCCCTCTGGGACGTACATGTCCCGACAGGCGTCGCGGCGATCCGTCAAGGGCGGGACGCAACCTCCATACGTTCTCAAACATACGGATTCACGGGCGGGTCCGGCGGGTCCCGGCCCCAGGTGTGCTCTGGGGGGCGGCGCGGTCCGGGGACGCCGGACCCGCTCCACACGCATCGCACCGACCCGAGCCCACGAGACGACCGTGAAGATCCGGAACCTGCTGCTTGCCGCCCTGCCCCTGCTCGCCGCCTGCGAGCAGGGAGCGCCGCTCGGCCCCTCCATGTCGCCCATCGACACCCTGGCCCTGCGCATAGCGTCGCCGGTCGACACCCTGGCGCGCTCCGCGCCCATCGACACGCTGCTGCGCGCCCCGGTGGACACGCTGGCCCGCTCCGCGTACCGCGCCCCCGTCCGCGAGGGCTACCTGACCGGGGCCGACGGCGTGCAGCTCTACTACAAGACCGTCGGCACCGGCCCCGACACCGTGGTGGTGCTGCACGGCGGCCCCGGGATGAGCATGGGCTACCTGGACCGCGACCTGACGCCGCTGGCCCACGGCCGGACGGTGATCTTCTACGACCAGCGCGGCGGCGGACGCTCGCAGCTGGTGAGCGACCCGGCGCAGCTCTCGCTCGACCGCCACCTGGCCGACCTGGAGGCGGTGCGCGCCCAATTCGGGCTGACGCGGATGAAGCTGGTGGGACACTCCTGGGGCGCCCTCCTGGCCGGCTTCTACGCCCGCGAGCACGCCGACCGCCTGGAGAAGCTGGTGCTGCTGAACCCGGCGCCGCCGAGCGCCGCGCTCTGGGGCGAATTCGAGGCCACGGTCACCGCCCGGATGGACCCGGCCACCGCCGCGCGCATCAACGAGATCGCGGGCCTGTGGTTCGCCGGCCAGGTGAACCAGGCGCTCTGCCAGGAGTTCCTGGAGCTGCGCTTCGCCACCTACTTCGCCGACCCGGCCAACATGTCCAACCTGCGCGGCGGCTGGTGCGACGTGACCGACGCCGTGGCCGCGGGGCTCCTCCCCACCCACCTCACCATCCTGGGATCGCTGGGCGCCTGGGACCTGGGCGGCGAGCTGGGCCACGTCGCCGCCCCGACGCTGGTGGTGCACGGCGCCGCGGACGCGGTCCCCTTCGCCAGCTCGCAGGGCTTCGCCGCCGCCATCCCGGGCGCGCGGCTCCGCGTGATGGAGAACGTGGGCCACTTCCCCTGGATGGAGGCGCCCGTCCCCTTCTTCACCGAGCTGAACAACTTCCTCCGCCGCGAGGGCGGGCTGTAGCCCGCGCAGCCGGCTGGACCCCCTCACCCCCCGGCCCCCTCTCCCCGCAAGGGGGAGAGGGGGAGAACGGCGGGGAGGTAGTCCCGGCGCAGCCGGGGGCACGCCCGGATCAGCAGTTCAGTCCGTTCACCGGTCCGCCCCCTCCCCCAGCGTGCGCTCCACGTCGTCGACCCCGCGCAGCCGGTTCCAGAGCGAGTACGGCACCCGGTCCTTGGGCACCACGGCCGCTCCGGCCTCCATGTTCCCCATGGCGGTGAACTCGCCCCGCCCGGGGTCGCCCAGGTCCAGGTAGGTCGCGCCCTGCTGGAGGCGCTGCCCCTCCGGGAGCACCGGGATCCGCTTCAGGTCGTCGTCCTCCCAGCCGCTCATCTCCCGGTGCAGCGGCTTCACGTCGTACGCGGTGCGCAGCCCCTGCTCGCGGTCGGCCGCCTGCGCGCCGACGTTCTGGCCGGCCATGTGGTCCGGGTTCAGGTCCTGCCGCCACTCCGGCTGCTCGTTCTCCGCCTGCAGCCGCCGGGTGCGGCGGGTGTCGTCGCTCCGGTTCTGCTCCGCCATCGCTCGCCTCCTGTCTCGGGGTTCCGGAAACGGGGCCGGAGGAGCCGCAAGACGCATGCTACCATGGAGATGCGGGCGGAGCGGCCGGCGCTACGTCGCCACCGTCTCCCGGGCCGTGGAGCGGCCGCGCTCCGTGAGCGACAGCCGGTCGCCGAGCCGGGCGACCAGCCCCCGCCCCTCGGCGCGCCGCACCACCGCCGCCGCGAAGGCCGGGCTCCAGCGCAGGTGCGCGTGCAGGTGCGACTCGCGGTTCTCCTCGCCCGCCGCGGGGGAGCCCTCGTGGTTGAGGAGGTGGATGGCGAGCATGGCCTGCGCGAACTCCCAGCGCTGCCGCGCCCGCCGCCGGGCC
>DATABU010000805.1:0-3478 GCA_036259415.1 Longimicrobiaceae bacterium | reverse complement strand
GCCACCCCGCGGCCGCGAGGAGCGCGACCACGGCCCCCGCCGCCGCCGCCACGCGCGCCCACGGGTGGTCGACGGCCAGGACCAGGATCCCCGCGACCCCGGCCAGCGCCGACCAGGGGACCAGCCAGCGGGCCACCTTGTGGCTCAGCAGCATCCAGGCGAAGGCGCCGTGCCGCAGCGGGTTCATCAGGTGGCGCTTGAACCAGAGCGTCTCCATCCCCCGCGCAATCGTCCGCACCTTGCGCCGGTACTCGCGGTGGAGCGAGCTGGTGCGCGGGACGTAGCAGACGGCATCGTCCACCGAGACGGCGCGGTAGCCGTGCTCCCGGGCCGTGAGCGCCGAGGCGAAGTCGCGGCTCAGGTGCACCGGGAGCGGGGCGCGGTGCAGATGCGCCCGGATGGCGTAGAAGCACCCGGAGGCGCCGATGATCCCGCCCACGGCGGTCTCCAGCGCGCGCACCTTCATCTCGTAGCCCACGTACCCCGCCTCGCCGGCGTTCTTGTCGTCGCCCGTGCGGGCCACGCTGACGTCCCGCCCCGAGGCCACCCCCACCGTCGGGTCGGCGAAGCGGGCGACCAGCGGCCGCAGCGCGTCCGGGCGGATGCGGATGGAGGCGTCGGTGTTGACCACGATCTCGCCGGTGAGCCGCGCGGCCGCCGCGTTCTCCCCGGCGGTCTTGCCGCCGCGCTGGGGCATCCGCAGCAGCTCCACCCCGCGGTCGGCGTACTCCAGGACGATGTCGTCGGTACGGTCTGTGGAGGCGTCGGAGACCACCAGGACCTGCTTGCGGCCGGCCGGGTAGTCGAGCGCCAGCAGGCTCTCGATGGCTCCCCGGATCTGCCCCTCCTCGTTGTAGGCGGGGAGCGAGATGCTGACGGTGGGCCACTCCGCGGGCTCCGCGGCGGGGCGGCGCCCCCGCCCGCGTGCCACGGCGGCGAGCAGGAGCGGATAGCCCCCGTACGCGTAGGCGACGAGCAGGACCGGCGCTGCGACAAGGATCCAGGCGGCCAGGGTCATGGGATCAGTGGGTGGTGGTGCGTTGCACGTTCCGGTAGATCTCCGCGTACCGCTCCAGCCAGGGCTCCGGGCCGAACACCTCGCGGAGGCGGACCCCGGCGGCGCGGGCCCGCGCGGCGGCGGCGGCGGGGTCGTGGTGCACGGCGCGCACCGCCCCGGCCAGGCGCGCCGGGTCCTCCGGCGGGACCAGCAGGGCCTCCGCGGGCGAGACCACGTCGGGGACTCCTCCCACCGCGGTGGCGACCACCGGCACCCCTGCCTCCATGGCCTCGAACAGGGCGATGGGCGTCCCCTCGGTCCGCGAGCTGAGCACGAAGGCGTCGAAGGCCGGGAACAGCGGCCCCGCCTCGGGGACCAGCCCGTGCCAGCGCACCCTGTCGGCGATCCCCAGCGCCTGGGCGCGGGCGCGCAGCCCGGCCTCCTCCGCCCCGGCACCGATGATCGAGACGATCAGCGGGAGGTCGCCCAGGAGGGCGACGGCGTCCAGGAGCACGTCGGCGCCCTTCTCGCGGCCCAGCCGCCCCACCCACCCCAGGTGGAAGACGCCGGAGGGGACCCCCAGCCGGGCCCGCGCCTCGGCCGCGCCGAGCGGCGCCGCATACGGGGCCCAGGCGTTCGGCACCAGGTGGACCCGCGCCGGGGGCACCCCGGAGGCGACCAGCTCCGCCACCTGGGGACGGGACACCGCGGCCACCGCGTCGAAGCGGCGGTACGCCCGCCGCTGCATCCACTCGTAGAGCCGGCCCTTCCAGCGCCCGCGGATGAAGCCGTGCACGGTGGCGACCGTGGGGACGCCCAGCGAGCGCGCCGCCGGGGCGTCCACCACGTCGGGGCGGTAGCCGTGGGTGTGGACCACGCCCGCTCCCATGCGGCGGCAGGCGTCCCGCACCGCCACCCGCTCGCGCAGGTAGGCGCGAGTCGGGATGGCGAGGAGCCGGACCTCCACCCCGGCGTCGGAGAGGGAGGCGGCGAGCGGGTGGTCGGTCTCCCCCTCGTCCACGACCGCGAGGAGCTGTACCCGGTGCCCTGCCGCGTGTTGCCCCAGGCAGAGCGACCGCACGACCCGCTCCAGCCCGCCCACCCTCGCGGGGGCGGCCACGTGCAGGATCGACAGGGGACGCTCCGCCCGGACCGGGGCGGGCGCGCCGGGCTGTGGTCCGAACGCAACAGGTGTGGGTGACTCCAGGCGCATGCAGTCCGGCGAGGGAGGCGCCCCGGCGGTGCGGGGACTGCGGCGCGGCGGACGGAACCGTCGCGCGGTCGGCCTGGCGGGTGGCAAGATCCATGCACCACGGGGCACGCGCCGCGGCGGCCCCCCGGCCCCGGCCCGGCGGCACCCCCCATCCCGATCGCACGCGCGGAGAAGCCCTTGTCCACCGTCACCGTCGTCGTCCCCACCTACAACCGGGCGGGCTGGCTCCCCGCAACCGTTGCGTCGGTGCTACAGCAGACGCGTCCGCCCGACGAGGTCCTGGTGGTGGACGACGGCTCCAGCGACGACACGGAGGCGGTGTGCCGGGCCTTCCCGGCGCCCGTCCGCTACCTCCGCCAGACCAACGCGGGAGTCTCCGCGGCGCGCAACCGCGGCGTCCGCGAGGCGCGCGGGGAGTGGGTCGCCTTCCTGGACTCCGACGACCTTTGGGAGCCCGAGAAGCTGGAGGTGCAGCTCGCCGCGCACCGGGCGGCCCCGGAGGCGGGGTGGTCCATCACCGAGTGCGTGCTGGTGGACGGCGACGACCGCCCGGTGCCGGGGACGCGGGGGCTGGAGAGCGCCGTGCCGGTGTTCTGCGAGGTAGGCCGCGATTCGCGAGACTGGTTCGCGGCGGCGCTCCGGGAGCTTCGTGTGGAGGCGGCCGGCGCGCCGCACGTCGCCTTCGTCGGCGACGCCTTCGAGATGCTCTTTCACGGCAACGTGGTGCTCCCCTCCGCGGCGATGGTGCGGCGCGACCGGTTCCTCCAGGTCGGGGGGTTCGACGAGGCGCTTCGGGTTGCGGAGGACACCGAGTTCTTCCACCGGCTGGCCGCCGCCTCGCCCGTGGTGGTGGTGACGTCGCCGCTGCTGCGCTGGCGGGTGGGGCACGAGGAGCGGCTGACCGCGAGCGCGAACACGCGCGACCTGGTTCGGGGCGCGCTGCTCAGCAACGAGCGGGCGGCGCGGCTGCGGCATCCGCTCCCTCCCGGAGCGGAGCGCGCCCGGCGCGGCGCCCGGCAGCGGCTCCTGCTGCGGCTGGCCTACCTGCACCTCTCGCTCTTCGAGCGGCGGGAGGCCCGCAGCGCCGTGCTCGACGCCTGGCGCCAGGGTGCGGCGCTCTCCCGCCGCTCCGTGGGGATCTACGGGACCAGCCTGCTTCCCACCTCCATGCTCCGCGGTCTACACACGATCAAGAAGGTGCTGAATGGCTGACGCTTCCTTCCCGGGACACCCTTCCGCCGCCGGGCGCTTCGGGGGCGCGGGGACGG
>DATABU010000804.1:0-14956 GCA_036259415.1 Longimicrobiaceae bacterium | reverse complement strand
GGGGCGGCGGGGTCCGGCGGCCGGGTGTCGCGCCGCGCGTGGACGCCGGGGCCGCGGGCGCCGCGGCCGCCCCGCTCGGCCAGGACCCGGGACTCCCCGCCCGGGAAGCCGTGGACGGCGCCGGGCCCGGTCCGCGGGGCGGGCGCCAGCGTCTCGGTCCGCACCGGCGCGGCGGCGCTCCGCCGGCCCGAGAGCTCGGCGCTCCAGCCGGTGTCGGCCTGGGCCCCCTGCGGGAGCGCGAGCGCCAGTGCCAGAAGCGCGAGGAGGAACCGCAGGCTCCGCATGGGCGGGAGGTGTGGGGACGGCGCGGCGCGGACCGGCTGCCGCACCGCTCCGCGGCCCGCAGGAACGATGCCGCACCCGCCGCGGTCTTCATGAAGTTTGGACGGCGGTGGCGTGGGGCCTATCTTCCTCCAGGAGCGCGCCGCCCGGTGCGCTCGGCCAGCCGCCACCGCGCCAGCGTCCTCCCTCGTCGCAGGCCACGCGCGCTCCCCGCGAAGAGTCTCTCATGCGAATCCAGCCGAGCCCGGCAGCCGGCGCCGCACGGACCGCCCACGCGTTCCCGGCGGTCCGGTTGTTCGCCCGGCCTCCGACCGACCGTCCGTCCCTCCAGGTCCCGTCGCCGGGCGAGCCGTCCCGGCCGGACGCCCGGCTCGTGCGCGCGCTGCAGCGGGCCTCCCGCGCGGCCGCCGCCCTGGTAGTCCTCGGCGGATGCCTGGTGCTGCTGGGATGGCAGTTCGACCTCCGGCCGCTGCGGGCGATCGGGCCGGTCGACGTGGTGATGAACCCCCTGGCGGCGCTCCTCTTCGTGCTCACCGGGTCCGTGCTGCTGCTCGACGGGCGCCGCCGGCCGCGGGGGCTGGCGCGCGCCTGGGGCGCGGTCTGCGGCTCGGCCGTCGCGCTCTGCGGGACCCTGGTCCTGATGCGCTCCGCCGCAGGGTGGCACGTCGGGGTCGACGAGTGGCTCTTCCGCCGGGAGGTGCTCAGCGTCGAGCCGCCGGACTGGATGGCCGGGAACACGGCGCTGAACTTCGCTCTCCTCGGGCTGGCGCTGCTGGCGCGGGAGGTCCGGGGACGCAGGGGGGGACGGCCGGCACACTGGCTGGTCCTGCCGGCGGCGCTGATGTCCCTGCTGGTGGTGATCGGCTACCTCTACGGCGCCGCCGGGTTCATCACCTTCCAGCTCGAGCTCCCTATGGCGCTGAACACGGCGCTGTTCTTCCTCCTGGCCTGCTTCGCCCTCCTCGCCGCCCAGCCCGACGAGGGGGTGCTGGCCCTGTTCGTGACCGACAGCGCGGGCGGGGCGATCACCCGCCGCCTCCTTCCGGCGCTGCTGCTCGTCCCCCTGGTCCTGGGAGTCCTCATCCACCTGGGGATGCGGCCCGGCTGGTACGGCCCGACGGTGGGCTTCGCGCTGCTCACGCTGGCCACGATCGTCCTCTCGGTGCTGCTCACCATCACCACGGCCAGCGCGCTGCACCGGAGCGACCTGGCCCTGCGCCGGAGCGAGGAGCACTTCCGCACGCTCATCGAGAACGCGAGCGACTACGTCATGATCGTGGACCGGGACGGGGCGATCCTGTACGTCGGCCCCTCGGTCGAGCAGATCCTGGGGTACCGGCCGGAGGAGCTCCTCGGCGCCGGGCCGGAGCGCCTCGTCCACCCCGACGACCTCGCGACGGTCCGCGAGGCGATCGGCGAAGTGTTCGGCCACCCGGGCGAGGTGTTCCGCGCCGAGTTCCGCATCCGGCACCGGGACGGGAGGTGGCGGGTGTTCGAGAGCGTCGCCCGGACGCTGCGCGCCGACTCCGGGGACGCGGGCGCCGTCGCCAACGCGCGCGACGTCACCGACCGGAAGACTGCGGAGGTCGCGCTCCAGGCGGCGAAGGAGGAGGCCGAGCGCGCGAACCGCGCGAAGTCCGAGTTCCTGTCGCGGATGAGCCACGAGCTCCGTACGCCCATGAACGCGATCCTCGGCTTCGCGCAGGTGCTCGGGCGGAGGGGCCTGCCGCCGGAGCAGGCGAGGCACCTGGAGCACATCCTCAAGGGGGGCAAGCACCTGCTCCGGCTGATCAACGAGGTGCTCGACCTGTCGCGGATCGAGTCTGGGCGCATGGCGCTCTCCATCGAGCCGGTCGCGGTGAGCCAGGTGATCCACGAGGCCATGGACCTCGTCCGCCCGCTCTCGAAGGGCTCGGACAACGAGCTGCTGTTGGAGGAGGCGGCGGGGCCGGAGGTCTTCGCGTCGGCCGACCGCCAGCGGTTGTCGCAGGTCGTGATCAACCTCCTCTCCAACGCGATCAAGTACAACCGCGCCGGCGGACAGGTGCGGATCCGGACCGAAGCATCCGATTCGGGCGTCACGATCCGGGTGAGGGACTACGGAAGGGGGATCCCGCGGGAGCGGCTGGACCAGCTCTTCACCCCCTTCGCCCGCCTCGGCGCCGAGCAGTCGGACACCGAGGGGACGGGGCTCGGCCTGGCGCTCTCACGCCGCCTCGCCGGCGCGATGGGCGGAGAGCTGGTGCTGGAGGAGACCGGAGCGGAGGGCAGCACCTTCCGGCTCGACCTGCGCATCGCCTCCGACCCGCTCCTGGCGCCGCGCCCGGCCCCGGGAGCGATCGGCGCAGGCGAGGGCTACACGGACGCGGCCGCGACGATCCTCTACATCGAGGACAACCTCGCGAACCTCAGCCTCGTCGAGGCCGTCCTGGAGGCGAGGCCGAGCTGGAAGACGATCTCGGCGCTGCGCGGCGAGGCCGGGATCGACCTGGCGAGGGAGAAGAGGCCGGAGCTCATCCTTCTCGACCTCCACCTGCCGGATCTGCCGGGCGACGAGGTGCTGGACCGGCTGCGCGCTGATCCGGCGACGGCGACCATCCCGGTGGTCATCATCAGCGCGGACGCGACGGGCGCGGCCCAGGCCAGGCTCCGCGCGGCGGGTGCCGACGACTACCTCACCAAGCCGCTGGACCTCGACGAGTTCCTGGCGACGGTGGAGCGGTTCCTCCCGGGGTGACGCGGCCGGGACGTGCTCACCCCTTCAGCAGGCGGTCGAGCGAGCGGTACTGGATGGCCTCGGACACGTGCGCCGTCCCGATCTCCGCCGCCCCGTCCAGGTCCGCGATGGTGCGCGCGATCTTCAGGATGCGGTGGTACGCCCTCGCCGAGAGCCCCAGCCGGGTGATCGCCGTGCGCAGCAGCGCCTCGCCGCCCTCGCCCACCCGGCAGAACTCGCGGATGTCGCGCGCCGCCATGTGCGCGTTGGCGTGGATGTCCGCCCGCCCGGCGAAGCGCTCCCGCTGCCGCTCTCGCGCCCGCGCCACCCGCTCGCGGGTGGCCGCCGAGGGCTCCCCGGCGCGGCCGTCGGAGAGGTCGTTGTAGCGGACCGCCGGCACCTCCACGTGCAGGTCGATCCGGTCCAGCAGCGGGCCGGAGACGCGCGCCAGGTAGCGCTGCACGGCCTGCGGCGCGCAGGTGCACTGCTTCTGGGGATTCCCGTGATGCCCGCAGGGACACGGGTTGGCCGCCGCCACCAGCATCGCCCGCGCCGGGTAGGTCAGGCTCATCGCCGCGCGGGAGATGGTCACCTGCGCGTCCTCCAGCGGCTGGCGCAGCACCTCCAGCACGTTGCGCCGGAACTCCGGCAGCTCGTCCAGGAAGAGGACGCCGTGGTGCGCCAGCGACACCTCGCCCGGCTTGGGCGAGGACCCGCCGCCGATGAGCCCCGCGTCGGAGATGGTGTGGTGCGGCGAGCGGAACGGGCGCACCCCCACCAGCGACTGCCCGGGACCGAGCATCCCGGCCACCGAGTGGATCTTGGTGGTCTCCAGCGCCTCGTGCAGCGTCATCGGGGGGAGGATGGTCGGGATCCGCCGCGCGAGCATCGTCTTGCCCGAGCCGGGCGGGCCCACCATCAGGATGTTGTGCGCCCCCGCGGCCGCGACCTCCAGCGCCCGCTTGGCGTGCTCCTGCCCCTTCACGTCCGCGAAGTCGCAGTCGTACGTGGACGAAGTGCGGAAGAGCGCGTCCCGATCGATCTCCGCAGCCGGCAGCTCGCCCCGCCCCTCCAGGAAGCGCGCCACCTCGCCCAGCGTCCGCGCGCCGCGGACCTCCAGACCGTCCACCACCGCCGCCTCGGCCACGTTCGTCTCCGGCACGATCAGCCCGCGCAGCCCGGCGTCGCGCGCCGCCACCGCGATGGAGAGCGCGCCGCGCACCGGGCGCAGGTCGCCCTCCAGCCCCAGCTCGCCCAGCAGCGCGAAGCTCTCCAGCTCGCCGTTGGCCGCCACCTGCCCGGTGCCGGCCAGGATCCCCACCGCGATGGGGAGGTCGAAGGCGCTCCCCGACTTGGCGATGTCGGCCGGGGCGAGGTTCACGGTGATCCGCTTGGGCGGGACGACGAAGCCGCTGTTCTGGATGGCTGCGACCACCCGGTCCTTCCCCTCCTTCACCGCGCCCTGCGGCAGGCCCACGGTGGAGAACGAAGGGAGGCCGCTGGCGACGTCGGCCTCCACGGTCACCAGGTAGGCGTCGATGCCGAGGACGGCGCCGGAGAGTGCGCGTGCGAGCACGGAAGGGACGGGAGAGGCGTGGCGGGTGGCTCGGGTGAGCGGCTCGCGGTGAGTCTCGGCACGTGCGCGGCGGGGCTGGAGCGCCGGGGCGGGACCCGCGCACCCTGGCCCCCTGCCGGACGGCCACTTCACGTCTCCACTTGTGGCGTCCCGAACCGGCGCGTATACTTGCGCGTGTAACCTCGCCGATAGTTTACGTAGAGCACAAATGAGTGCTCCCCCCGCCCCTGCGGAGGCCGGTGATGCCCGGCCGTAACGGGGGGCCTTCCGTCGCGCGCCTGCGGGAGGCGGTGGCGCGCTGGGTCGAGAAGACCTCGCTCCGCCAGGCCGCCCGCGAGACGGGGATGAGCCCGACCGGGCTGCGGAAGGTGCTCGGAGGCTCGCGCGTGCACGCCTCCACCGAGCGCAAGCTGCTCGCCTGGTACGTCCGCCACGTCGCGCGGCACGCCGACGCGTCGGTGCTCGACCCGGAGACCGCCTCCGCCGCGCTGGGGCTGCTCACCGATGGGATCCCGCAGGCGCAGCGCAGGACGGTCGTGGAGGGCTTCCTGCGCGCGATCGAGCGGGCGTACGTCGCCGGCGAGGTGCCGGTTCCGGCCTGGGTGGAGGCGGTCCGCGGCGAGTGGGCGGGCGACCCGTGACCGGGCGAACTGTGGAGCATGCGGAGCGGGAGCCCGGCCGGGGCTCCCGTTTTCGTTGCAGGCGGCGCGGGGCGCGCCTATTCTCATCCCTGATCGGGTCGTACGGCCGGCAGACCACACCGGGGCAGGCACCATGTGCGGACGCTACGGAGAGACCGAGGGGGCGGAGACGCTGGCGAGACGGTTCAGGGCGGCGCTGCGGGCCCCCGCCGCCGGACCCCGCTACAACATCGCGCCCACCCAGCACGCGCCCGTCCTGCTGCGCGACGGGGACGGCCTCGCGCTGGCGCTGTACCGCTGGGGACTGCGTCCGGCCTGGGCGAAGGACAGGGCTCCCGAGCCCATCAACGCGCGCTCCGAGGACGCCGCGGGGAAGCCGTACTTCCGGGCCGCCTTCCGCGCGCGCCGCTGCCTCGTCCCCGCCTCGGGGTTCTACGAGTGGCAGCGGACGGCGGACGGCAAGGTCCCGCACTGGATCCACCGCGCCGACGGCGAGCCGGTCACCTTCGCGGGGCTCTGGGAGGTGTGGACGCCGCGCGACGCGGAGCCGGTCCACTCCTTCTGCATCCTGACGACCGCGCCCAGCGAGGGCATGCGGCCCATCCACGACCGCATGCCCGTGATCCTGGACGAGGGAGAGCGGGACGCCTGGCTGGACCCCGACGCCTCCCCCGCCGACCTCCAGGCGCTCATGCGCCCTTGGGGCGGTGAGCTGCGGGCCCATGCCGTCTCCACGCGCGTGAACTCCCCGCGGAACGACGGGCCGGAGCTGATCGAGCGCCTCGGCTGACCGGCCCCGGCCCGTCCCCCCGTCAGGCGGGGACGGCCTCCGGCTCGTCCGCCAGGCGGGGGACGGCCACCCCGCCCGGCGCGGGGACCCCCAGCCGGAAGAGCACCGCCGCCGCCTCCTCCACCAGCTCCCGCACGATCTCGGCGGCCGGCCGGACCTCCCGCACCTGCCCCACCCCCTGTCCCGCCAGCAGCGGCATCTCCTCCAGGTCGCCCACGGTGGTCGCCACGGGGACCCAGTTGGTGAAGCGCCGCAGGTCCACCTGCTGCCCCATGAAGGTGGTGCTGCCGATCACGGGCTCGCCGCTGGTGTCGGTGGGGACCTCGTCCTCCCGCCCGGTGAACTCCCGCACCACCCGGTTCTCCAGCACGCGCATGGGGTTGAAGTGCGGCATCTCCGGCCCGAAGATGGGCGACAGCCGCGTGTCCGCCCCCTCGGCCTCCACCAGCCGCTCCTTGTACTCCGGGTGCGCGAACGCCTCCTCGCTCGCCACCAGGCGCGTCCCCACCCACACCCCGTCGGCGCCCAGCGCCAGGGCGGCCGCCACCTGGCGACCGTCCGAGATCCCGCCGGCGGCCAGCACCATCGTCTCCGGACCGACCGCGTCCACCACCGCGGGGACCAGCACGAAGGTGGGCAGCGTCCCCAGGTTGTGGCCGCCGGCCTCGGTCCCCTGGGCGATCACCAGGTCCACCCCGTCCGCAGCCGCGGCCCGCGCGGCCTCCACCGACCCGACCTGCTCCCACACCTTCGCCCCGCCCGCGTGCAGCGCGTCGATCCACGCGCGCGGCGGGTGCCCCCAGTGGAAGGAGACGATGGGCACGCGCTCCTCCACGCACACCCGCACGTGCTCCTCGGTGGCGAACAGGGTGATGAAGTTGACGTTGAGCGGCCGGTCGGTCTGGGTGCGCACCGCCTGGATCAGCGCCCGCGCCGCCTCGGCGGGGAGCGGCCCGATGGCGAGCGACCCGATGGCGCCCGCCCGGCAGACGGCCACCGCCAGGTCGGGCGCGGTGCCCACGAAGGCCATCCCCGCCGCGGCGACGGGGTGCTCGACGCCGTACGCGGCGGTGAGGCGGGTATGGAGACGGCGTGGGGGCATGTTCGATCCTCCTGGGTGGTACGGGGCCAGGTCCGCCCCGGCTGGTTGCGCATGGATGCCGCCCCGACAGGCCGGTGGCGACGCCCCATGATGCGCGCCCGCCGCCCTCGCCGCATGAGAAAAACGACCCAGCGGGGGAGGGAGAGAGAAGATTCTCCCATCCGCGCCGTACTCCTCGCCGGCCGACCCGGGTCCGAAACCTGCGGACCAGCAGACACGTAGCCGACGGGTGGGCAGGAGCCGCGGAACGCGTTTCGCCCGGGCAGGGTAGGAACAGACGTACGCACGCCGCGGCGTGCCCCCCTGCTTCATCGCCACACGCCCGACCCGGGGCGCGCCGAGGACATGGACAGCAGCACTCCCTACAGGCAGCCGGGCGACCATCCGCCGCCCCGCATCCTCTCCGAGCGGGCGTTCGACGAGCGGCGGAAGACCGCGGACGAGAGCCGCGGGTCCATCTCCACCGGGCGGTGGATGTGGGAGTGGTTCAAGGCGATCTCCACGGCCGTCCTGCTCTTCCTGACCATCCGCACCTTCGTGGTGGAGGCGTTCAAGATCCCCACCGGGTCCATGGAGCGCACCCTGCTGGTGGGCGACTTCCTGCTGGTCAACAAGGCCGTCTACGGGGCCGAGGTGCCGGGGACCCACACCCGCTTCCCCGCCTTCGCGGAACCGGGGCGCGGCGACGTGGTGGTGTTCCTGCCGCCGCACGACCCCACCAAGAACTACGTGAAGCGGCTCGTGGGGATGCCGGGCGACACCCTGGCGATGCACGACAAGGTGCTGTTCGTGAACGGGGAGCCGCAGCCGGAGCCGTACGTGCGCCACATCGACCCGATCACCGACCCCGGCGACCCGCAGATGATGTGGCAGCTCTCCTACCTGGTGGGCGACCGCCAGGCGCGCCGCAGCTATCGCCCGACGCGCGACAACTGGGGGCCCATCGTGGTGCCGGAGGGGAAGTTCTTCACGCTGGGGGACAACCGGGACAACTCCGAGGACTCCCGCTACTGGGGCTTCATCGACAAGGTGTCCATCAAGGGGCGGCCCATCCTGGTGTACTACTCCTTCGAGCACGACCTGGCGAACCCCATCCCCTGGGTGACCGGGGTGCGATGGGCGCGCATCGGGAGCCTGATCCACTGACGGGGAGGCCCCCGGCCGGAAACGTTCCGGCCGGGGGTTGACACTTTACAGCCGGTTTTCCATACTCCAGACGCGTGTTCCCGCGTCTCCCGCGCGGGCGGCAACCCAAACGCGTGTCTTCCCCTTTCGGGCCGGTTCCCTCGGACCGCTGAGCGCCCCCTGCCATACCACGCGCCGGTCCCGTCCGCGCCCCCTCGCCTCCGCGCCTGTTCCGCTTCCGGAGCGCCCGCATGAGCATTCGCTCGCCGAAGAAGATTTCCGTCGAGTCCGAGTCCCTGGACCAGTACCTCCGGGAGATCAGCCAGTACCCGCTGATCGGCCGCGAGGACGAGGCGCGGCTCGCGCGCCGCATCCGCGAGGCCGACGAGGAAGCGCTCGAGACGCTCGTCCGCTCGAACCTCCGTTTCGTGGTGGCGGTCGCCAAGAAGTACCAGAACCAGGGCGTCTCGCTCGCGGACCTCATCAACGAGGGGAACATCGGCCTGATCCGCGCGGCGCGGAAGTTCGACGAGACCAAGGGGATCAAGTTCATCTCCTACGCGGTCTGGTGGATCCGGCAGGCGATCCTCCAGGCGCTCGCCGAGCAGTCGCGCATCGTCCGTGTGCCGCTGAGCCGCGCCGGGGCCGTGCACCGAATCGGCAAGCGCTCCTCGGCGCTCACGCAGGAGCTGGGGCGCGAGCCCACGCTGGAGGAGATCGCCGGCGAGCTGGACCTCCCCGCCGACGAGATCAGCCACACCCTGGCGATGTCGCAGGTGCACCTCTCCCTGGACGCGCCGCTGGTGGCCGGCGAGGACGGCCAGCTCCTCGATTACCTCTCCGACGCCGGCGCGGCCGGCCCCGACGACGAGGTCTACGGGCAGGCGCTGAAGCGCACCATCGACGAGGCGCTCTCCACCCTCACCGAGCGCGAGGCCAAGGTCCTCCGCCTGTACTTCGGCCTGGGCGACACCGAGCCCATGACGCTGGAGCAGATCGGCGAGATGTTCGGCATCACCCGCGAGCGCGTCCGCCAGATCAAGGAGAAGGCCCTGCTGCGGCTCCGCCACCAGTCCCGCGCCCGCTTCCTGGAGACGTACCTCTCGTAGCCGCCCCCCGGCCGCGACGAACAGCCCCTCCCCCGCAGCGGGGGAGGGGCTGTTCCGTTGTTGCCGTTCGCAGTTCCGCAGTATCCCCCAGAATCGGTTCGGGGGGAGACAGCCGGGCAGTTTCGGCTGGCTCACCCCGGCGGAGGGAGACCCACAGCAGTTCCGTGGGGCTCCCGCAGCCCGCGCAGGAGACGGACAGCCGTACCGTCCGGTTCCGGAGCGGCCCCCAGCCCGAAAGCCCGTCTACTCCAGCTCCCGCGACTCCTTGAGCATCGCCTTGAGCCGCTCCTCGGGGACCTCGTGCACCGCCTCCTCGGCGTCCGCCTCGTCCCCGGCGTGCACCACGAAGCGCGCCCGGATCGCCGGGTCGGAAAGACAGTGGAAGACGATCCTGGGGCGCTCGGCGAGCCCGAACCGGCCCGAGGAGGCGTAGGCTTCCCAGGTCAGCAGGTCGTCGTCTACGAAGACACGGCTCATCGGCAGGTCGGCGCTGTGCGTGGCGGGTCGGTCAGTAGCGGAGGCCGGCGGCCTCGGCGAACTCCTCCATCAACTTCTGTTCCCGCTCGCCGAGCCGCTCCGGGACGGTGACGTTGACGCGCACGTACTGGTCGCCGCGCTCGCCGCCCTTCTCCACCCCCTGCCCCTTGATCCGGAACCGGGTCCCGGACTGCGTGCCGGGGGGAACCCGCAGCACCACCTTCTTCCCGTCCACCGTGCGCACCCGGATGCGCGAGCCGAGCGTGGCCTGCGCCAGGTTGACGGGCACGGTGCAGTGGATGTCCAGACCCTCGCGCGAGAAGAACCGGTCCGGCTGCACCCGGAAGGTGACCACCAGGTCGCCGGCGGCGCCGCCCGCGGGGCCCCTGGCGCCCTGCCCGGGGATGCGGACCTTGGAGCCGGTATCCACCCCGGCGGGGACGGCGACCTGGATCTGCCGCTGCTGGCGGACCTCCCCCTGTCCCGCGCAGGTGGGGCACGGGTCGGTGGGGATCTTCCCCCTGCCGTAGCACGCCGGGCAGGGGCGGCTCACCGCGAAGCCGCCCTGGCCGAAGGTGATGGTGCCCCGCCCCTTGCACTCCGGGCAGGTGGTGAGGTCCGTCCCCGGCCGGGCTCCCGAGCCCGCGCAGGTGGGGCAGTCCTCGGTCACGGGGACGGTGATGGTGCGCTTCCCGCCGCGGACCGCCACCTCGAAGGGGACCTCCACGGCGTACTCCACGTTCTCGCCGCGCTGCGGCCCGTCGGGGCGCGCGCCCCCCCGCCGCTTCCCGAAGTCGAAGATGGAGCCGAAGAGGTCCCCCAGCCCGCCGATGTCGCCGATGTCCTCGAAGCCGCCGAACCCGCCCGCGGGGCCGGGGCCGGGCCCCGCGCCGGGGCCGCCGGGCCGGGGACCGGCCCCGCGCCCGAACCCGCCGGCGCCGGCCATCCCCCCGAAGGCGCCGAACTTCCGCATCTGGTCGTACTGCTTCCGCTTGGCTTCGTCGGACAGCACGGAGTACGCCTCCGAGATCTCCTTGAAGCGGTCGGCCGCGGAGGCGTCGTTGGGGTTCGCGTCGGGGTGGTACTTCTTGGCCAGCTTGCGGTACGACTTCTTGATCTCGTCCGCGCTGGCGTTCTCCGCGACCCCCAGGATGCGGTAGAAGTCCTTGCTCTGTGTCGCCATGGTCCGTCCGGTGAGTCAGGGCGCCCCGCCGTTCACCCCTCGAAGCGCTTGACCCGGACGCGGGCCGGGCGTAGGAGGATCCCCTTGAAGCGGTAGCCCTTCTGGAACACGTCGGCGACGGTGTCGTCCTCCTCGCGCGAGTCGGCGGGGACGGTCATCAGCGCCTCGTGCGCGGCCGGGTCGAAGGGCTGCCCCTCCGCCTCCACCTCCTCCACGCCCGCCGACTCCAGGGCGCGCTGGAGCTTGCGCTCCACCATCTGCGTCCCCTCCAGGAGCGACTGCGCGGTGGCGGTCTCGGGGTTGAAGCGGGCGACGCGCTGCAGGTCGTCCAGCACGTCCAGCAGCTTCTCCGCGAGCTGCGCCTGGGCTCGGTTCCAGCTCTCGGACTTCTCGCGCTCCACGCGCTTGCGGTAGTTGTCGAACTCCGCCGCGAGCCGCAGGTAGCGCTCGCGCGAGGCGGCCAGCTCCCCCTCGGAGGCGCCGTCGCCCCGGGGCGCGGCGTCCTCCTGGGGCGCGGCCTGCCCGTCCGCCCCGGCGGCGGGGCCGTCGGCGCCGGCCTGCGCGGGCTCCTGCGCCTCGGGACGGGGCGTGTCCTGCTCCTCCGCGGTGACGTCCGGGGTCGGCGCCTGCTCGGTCTCGTGCTTCTTCTTCATCGGAATCCTGGCTGGGATCGTCGTCGGGATCGTGGACGCGCACGGGGCGCGCAAAACATGGGTTCCGGGGGCAACGTGCGTGCCACCCGGGGCTGCCGAATCGGCAGCGAAACGGCGGTCCGCCACGCCATCCGCTACGGCGGCCCGGTCCTCCCCAGGTCCAGCGAGCGGAAGCTGCGCAGGTACACCGCCAGCGAGTACACCGTGAGGATCACCGCGACGGAGAGCGCCACCACGGTGAAGCCGAAGTGGAAGGTCTGCCAGCCGTCCCAGAGCGGCCCGTCCCACCCGTCCCGGCGCGCCTTGCTCTGCAGGGCGTACCAGAGGATCGCGGCGCCGATGAAGATGTTCTGGGTGACCGCCTTGAGCTTCCCGGGCCTCCCTGCGGCGAGCACAACCCCCCGCTGCGCCGCCCAGCTGCGGAACGCGGTGATGAAGATCTCGCGGCCGAAGATGACCAGCACGATCCAGAGCGGGAACTCCCCCCCGAACCAGGGGAAGCGCGCGTCCGGCCGGTCGCTGTGCGAGATGACGTAGAGCGGGATGAAGGTCGCGGCGAGGAGGAGCTTGTCCGCGAGCGGGTCGAGGAGCTTCCCCAGGTCGGTGATGAGCCCCTGGGAGCGGGCCACGTGGCCGTCCCAGAGGTCGGAGAAGGCGGCGACGAGGAAGATGAGCCAGGCGGCCAGCCGGGGGCCGAACCCGTCCACGAAGAGGAGCGGGACGAGCACCAGGGCGAGGACGATCCTCCCGAGGGTGATCAGATTGGGCAGGTTCATCCCGCGCCCCTTTCGCCGGCTCAGCTCAGCGACTTGATGACCGACTTGCTGACCGCCTTGAGGGTGTCGAACACCCCGATCCCGCGCACGCCGACCGCCTCGAAGTAGGGGACGCGGTTGGGGTTGAGCTGCTCCTCCATCTCCTGCAGCGACGAGATGTTGGGGAGGTCGCGCTTGTTGTACTGGATGACGAAGGGGATCTCGCGCAGGTCCAGCCCGTACTCCGCCAGGTTCTCGTAGAGGTTGTGCATGGACTCGATGTTGGCGTCGAGCCGCTCCACCTGGCTGTCGGCCACGAACACCACCCCGTCCACCCCCTTGAGGATCAGCTTCCGCGAGGCGTTGTAGTACACCTGCCCCGGCACCGTGTACAGGTGGAAGCGGGTCTTGAAGCCGCGGATGGAGCCCAGGTCCACGGGGAGGAAGTCGAAGAAGAGGGTGCGCTCCGTCTCCGTGGCGAGGGAGATGAGCTTCCCCCGGGTGTTGGGGGACACCTTCTCGTAGACGTACTCCAGGTTGGTCGTCTTCCCGCAGAGACCCGGACCGTAGTAGACGATCTTGCAGTTGATCTCGCGCGAGGCGTAGTTGATCATCGACATGGCCGCTACCTCCTAGAGATCCCCGAAGAGACGGTCGATCTCGTCCTCGGCCTCGTCGACGAACGAGCCCTCGAGGTGCGGGCGGGACTGGCTGGCTGCATACCGGTCGAACATCTCCTGGAAGATCCCGCTCAGCTCGCGGACCACGTTCTTGACCTTGACGCGCACCATCCCCAGGGTGGTGCGGTTGTCGAAGAGCACCACCAGGATCACCCGCTTCGCCACGTCGGCCAGGTACATGCTCTCCTTCTCCCCCTGGTGGAAGAGGGAGGAGAACTCGCTCTCGCCGATCATGGTGGCGAGCTGGTCGTTGGCGGAGAAGTCGGCGGCGGCGAGCGACGCGAAGGCGACGGAGTCGAACTCCGGCTGCTCGCCCACGGTGGCGACCAGCTGCCCGGTGCGGTCCACCAGCAGGGCGCAGCGGGCGCTGGACTCGTAGAGGAAGCCCTGCAGGAGGCGCTCGATCCGCTTGAAGTCGCGCTCCTCGAAGGACCAGCTGGCGGCTCCCGCCATCAGGCGACCTCCGTGGGGACGGGACGGGCGGCGAGGGAGTCCTCCATGCGCGCGACCAGCGCGGCGGCGCGGCGGCGCAGCAGCGGTCGCGCCTCCCAGGTGATGAAGTCGCGGAGGAGGAGGATGGTGTCCACCGATGCGGGCCGGCCGCCCAGGTACCCCAGCGCGGCCAGGCGCCGCAGCGGGTGCGGGCTGAACAGGTCGCGCCGGTGGCGGCTGATCTGGTCGCGCACGAGGAGGGCCCCGAGCGCGGCCGCGGCCGCCACGGCGAGGATGGTGAAACCGGTGGTTCGCAGGATCTGCCTGGTTTCCATACGCCCGGTGGAGGTCTGCCCGCAGTTGGCTGCTGGTGACGGAGACAAACTAACGAATGGCGGGTCGCGGGGAAATGGCGCGCCGTCGGCGCGGGTCTACATCTCGCGGCGCGCGTTCAGCGCCTCGGCGATGGTCACCCCGTCGGCGTACTCCAGGTCGCCGCCGACCGGGAGCCCGCGCGCGATGCGGGTGACGCGCACCCCCAGCGGGGCGATGAGCTTGTGCAGGTAGAGCGCGGTCGCCTCCCCCTCCACCGAGGGATTGGTGGCGACCACCACCTCGCGCACCCCGGAACCGGCGCCGAGCCGGCCCAGGAGCGGCTCGATGTTGAGCTCGGCGGGACCCACGCCGTCCAGCGGCGACAGGTGCCCGCCCAGCACGTGGTAGGTCCCCCGGAACTCGCCGGTGCGCTCGATGGCGCCGATGTCGGAGGCTTCCTCCACCACGCAGAGCACCGTGGCGTCGCGCCGGGGGCTCTCGCAGATCTCGCAGGTCTCCCGCTCGGAGAGGTTGCCGCAGCGCGCGCAGGCGCGGACGCGCTCCCGCACGGCGGTGATCGCCCGGGCGAGCCGCTGCGCCTCCTCTGGGGGAGCCTTGAGCAGGTGGAAGGTGAGCCGCAGCGCCGTCTTCCGGCCGATGCCGGGGAGGCGGGACAGCTCACCCGCCAGGTCGTCGATGACCGACAAGCCGATTTCCCGCCGGGCTTACAGGTCGGGGAGCTGGAAGGGGAGCGGGAACCCCCCGGAGAGCTTCCGGACCTCCTCCTCGTAGAGCTGCTGGGCCCGGTTCTGGGCCTCGGAGACGGCCGCGAGGACCAGGTCCTCCAGCATCTCCACGTCGCCGCCCTGCACGACGGAGGGGTCGATCTTGATGCTGCGGACGCGGCCCTTGCCGTCCGCGGTGGCGGTGACCATCCCGCCGCCGCTGGAGGAGGAGACGGTCTTCTGTCCCAGCTCGCTCTGGAGCTGCGTGAGGCGGGCCTGCACCTGCTGGCCCATCTCGAGGATCTGCTGGAAGTTGTTCATCTCGCGGTCGGCCCGGGGGGCGGAGTTGCACAAAATACGGGTGGGCGCGCAGTCCGCAAGTGACGGACCGCGCG
>DATABU010000803.1:0-5669 GCA_036259415.1 Longimicrobiaceae bacterium | reverse complement strand
GGGAGCCCGGCGTTTCGGCCGGGCTCCCCCGCGGCTGCCGTCGCGTACTCCGTACCTCCTCAGTCCACGCGCACCAGGCGGAGCACGGTGTTGCCCATGCGGAGCGTGTCGCCGGGCTCCAGGGGGTGCTCCTGGTGGGGCGGGAGGGGGGTGTCGTTGACGTAGGTGCGGTTCTTGGAGTCCAGGTCGGTGACCGTGGCGCGGCCGCCGGAGACGCGGACGCGGGCGTGCTGCGACGACATGTAGCGGTCGCCCAGGGCCAGGACCCCGTCGGCGGGCTTGCGGCCCAGCACGGTCTCGCCGCGCACCTGCACCGGCTCGCGCAGCACCTCGCTCTGCACCACCTCCAGCAGCGCGCAGTCCACGGTCGCGGGGCGCGCGGCGGGCCGGGGGGCGGCGGCCACCAGGGGGCGGCCCAGCTCCGGGGCGGCGGGGGCGGCGCCGGCCTTCTCGGCGGGGGCCTCCAGCCCCAGCGGCTTCACGAAGGCGAACTCGCGCTTGGTGTCCAGCAGGACGATCTCCACCCGCAGCCCGGCGCGGGCGATGCCGTTGTCCTGCGCCCACTGCGCGGCGAAGCGGCGCAGGTGGTCCGCCTCGTCGCGCGACCAGAGCGCGGCGTCCACCCCGTGCGGCACCAGGTCGGTGGAGACGAACACGCGGAGGTCCGGGGCGCTGCGGCGGTCCGCGTAGCGGCGCAGCGCCTCGCGCACGCCCTCCTCCAGCTGCTGCCGGAGCGTGGGCTGGAAGAACTTGCGGAGCAGGCTGATCATGGGTGGGCTCGGGGGTTTCGGTCCGGTGCGGGCTCCGCAACATCGGGACCGCCGGGGGCGGCGCCGGCGGGGAGGGTGAAGCAGAACACGCTCCCGCCCGTGGGGGCGTCCTCCACCCAGATCTCCCCGCCATGCTCGCGGACGATGCTGCGGCAGATCGCCAGCCCCAGCCCCGTCCCCCCCTTGCGGCGGGAGTCCGAGGAGTCCAGCTGGCGGAAGGGCTCGAAGATCACGTCGCGGCGGTCGCGGGGGATCCCGGGGCCCTGGTCGGCCACCCGGAAGAGCACCCAGCCGCCGCGGGGGCGGGCGTCCAGCCGCACCGCGCCTCCCGCCGGGGAGAACTTGATGGCGTTGGCCAGCAGGTTGGTCAGCGTCTGGATCACCCGGTCGGGGTCGGCCAGGAGCGCCGCCGGGAGCGGCTCCACCTCCAGGGCGACCCCGGCGCGCTCCGCCATCTCCCGCAGCGGCTCCGCGGCGCGCTCCATCAGCTCGGCGGCGTCGGCGGGGCGCGGCTCCACCGGCAGCTTCCCCGCGGCGATGCGCTCGGTGTCCAGGATGTCGTCCACCAGCCGCGCCAGCCGGTCGGTGTTCTGCAGGGCGATCTCCACCAGCCGCTTCCCCCGGTCGTCCAGCGCGCCGGTGAGGCCGCTCGCCACCAGCCCCAGCGAGCCGCGCATGGAGGCCAGCGGGGTGCGCAGCTCGTGGCTCACCACGGAGATGAACTCGTCCTTCATCCGGTCGATCTCGCGGCGGCCCGTGATGTCGCGGGCCACCGCCTGCCACCCCGCGGGGCGGCCGTCCTCGGCAACCAGCTGCGCGTTCTGCCCGATCCACAGCTCCCGGCCGTCGCGGGCCACCACCGGGAACTCGTAGTACGTGCTGGCGACCCGCTCCTCGGCCTGCCGCAGGTACAGCTCCCGCACCCGCTCGCGCCAGTCGTCGCGGACGAGGTCGATGAAGCGGGTGCCGGCCAGCTCGTCCCCGGCGTACCCCAGGAGCTGCGCGGCCACGGGGTTGGCGTAGGTGATGCGCCCGCCCGGGTCGGCGCGGTAGATGAGGTCGCTGGCGGCCTCCACGAACTGCCGGAACAGCTCCTCGCTTCGGCGCAGCTCCTCCTCGGCGCGCTTGCGCTGGGTCAGGTTGCTGACCACGGTGATGGAGCCCGCCACCCCGCCGCCCTCCAGCCGCGGCGCGCTGGTCGCCAGGCAGGGGACCGCGCCGCCGTCGGGGCGCAGCAGGCGCATCTCCCAGGTGACGGTCTCGCCGCCGCGCCACTGCTCGCGCGCCTGCCCGAGCGCAGCGCGGTCGTCGGGATGGAGCAGCTCCTCCCAGCCGGCGCCCAGGACTTCCGCGGTGTCGCGCCCCGCCAGCCGCGCGAACTGCGGGTTCACGAAGCGGAGCCGCCCCTCCCGGTCGGCCACGGTGAGCCCCTGCCCCATGGTGTTCACCAGCTGGAGCACGAAGTCGCGCTCGCGCCGCAGCTCCTCCTGCACCGCGGCGCGGATGGAGGCGTCGCGCCGCAGCTCGATCTCGGTGACCACGGAGGCCGCCAGGTCACGGAGCACCGCCACCTCGCGGTCGGTCCAGGGGCGCGGGTGCGCGTCCAGCACGCAGAAGGCCCCCAGCACGTGTCCGTCCGACGCGGAGAGGGGGACCCCCGCGTACGACACCATCCCCATCACCTCGATGGCGGGGCTGGACGCCAGCACCGGGTGCTCGCGGGCGTCCTCCACCGCCAGCGGGACGCCGGTGGAGACCACGTGCTGGCAGAGCGAGTGGGAGAGCGGGGTCTCGCGGGCGTGCGACCACCCCTCGGGGAAGCCGACGGCGCTCTTGAAGAACTGCCGGTCGCGCTCCACCAGCGACACCAGCGCGACGGGGGCCTCCAGGATCACGGCGGCCAGGCGCGTGAGGCGGTCGAACGCCTCCTCCGGCGGGGTGTCCAGCAGCCCGGTGCGCCGCAGCGCCGCCAGCCGGTCCACGTTGCCGTCGCCCGCCTCTGTCGTGTCGTCGGAGGTCATGCTGCGTGGCGCCGCGGGCGGGGGTGGCCGGGTTCCGGGGGACGGAGCAAACATGCGCGGCGCGGGGGGTTCGTGCAACCGAGCCCCGGAGACGACGGCACCCGCCGCCGGCATTGCCGGGCGACGGGCGCCTTCGTGCTCCTGCGGCCGTCAGCCGTAGGGCTTGTCGCGTGCGTAGGAGTAGGCGGTCCAGGCCGAGACCACGTGGCAGACCCACCCCAGCAGCCCGCCGGTGCCGATCCACAGCCCGGGGGTGACGATCAGCCAGAACAGGGCGCGCCAGATCGTCCCGTTGTAGATCTGGCCGAGGCCGGGGATCACGAAGCTCAGAACGGCAGCGGTGCCGGGGTTCTTCATCGCGGGTTCCTCCTGCGGTTCCGCATGGGTTTCAGGGAGACGGCCGGGCGGCGACGCCCCGCCGTCTCCGGGCACTACGCGCGGCGGGGGCGCCGGGTTTCAGGGCGCGGGGGCGGGTTGACATAGGGGTGCGGGGTATCGCATCGTTGGGCCGGACACGGACGACCCCGGACGCGAGGAGCTGCGGATGAGCACGAAGGCGGAGCACTCGGTGGGCGGCGCGGCGCACGCGGGGTGCGGCTGCGGCACGGACCCCGAGGGGCGGCACGCGGTGGGGGTGGACCCCGAGGTCAAGGAGCGCAACCTGAAGCGGCTGCGCCGCATCGAGGGGCAGGTGCGGGGCCTCCAGCGGATGGTGGAGGACGAGCGCTACTGCGCCGACGTGATGACGCAGATCGCCTCGGTCCACGAGGCGCTGCGGAGCGTGGGGCGCGAGCTGATGCGCAACCACCTGAAGCACTGCGCCTCCTCCGCCATCCGCGCCGGCGAGGGAGAGGCGGAGGCGATGTACGACGAGCTGATCGACCTGATGTACCGTCACGTGCGCTGAGCGGCTGGGCGGAGCACCCGAGACACGCGGACCGTCGTCCCACCGTAACCCCGGCGGAGGCGGGTCTCGGACGATCCTCTTCGGGGAGCGGCACGTGCCCTACGACTTCGAGGTGGAGCGGGGACTCGGCTCCGGCGACTGGCTGCGGCGCGAGATCCTCGGGGCGGCGTTCGTGGAGTCCCCCGAGACGCCGTCACCCCGTCGGCACGGAACTTACGCGGAAGCGCCGCAGGAGACGGACCGCGCCGGGCGGAGCGGTCCCAGCACCGGACCGAGGCGCGGGGAGGAGGATGGCGGAAGACAAGCAGAGCCTGAAGCCGATCGAGGGGGCCAACCGCAGGCTGCGCCGCCGGCTGACGCTCAGGGCCGAGTTCACGCTGGCGCTCCTCCCCACGCTCACGGTGCTGGCCGTGCTCGGCTTCGTCGAGATCCTCAGCGAGCAGCGCCTCCTCTTCGCCTCGCTCGCCTCCAGCGCCTTCCTGATCTACCTGGACCCGCAGCACGGCACCAACTCGGTCCGCACCCTGGCCGTGTCGCAGCTCATGGCGGCGCTGGTGGGGTGGGCCCTCTTCGCCGCGCTCGGTCCGGGCTACGACTCCGCCGGCACCGCCATGGTGGCGGTCATCACCCTCATGATCCTGCTGGACGCGGTGCACCCGCCCGCCGTGGCCACCGCCATGAGCTTCGCGCTGCGCGCCGGCGACGTCTCCAACCTGGTCCTCTTCGGGATCTCGGTCGCGATGACGGCGGTGCTGGTGATCCTGGAGCGCGTGGCCGTCTGGGTGCTGGCCCGGCACGAGGCGCGGGATGCGGCAGCCGCCGCCTGAGCGTCCGCCTTCCCACGAGTCGCACCACCGCGGACAGGTGTGGATCACCCTGACGCAGGCGGCACCCGCTGGACCGGAAGACCGCCTGCGGCCTGTAGGAGCAGGGCGTGCGCTGGCGCCCGGGGATGCGCGGAATGGCGGTCCGGGACCGGCGCGGCGCGTAAGTGGAAGCGGCCCGCCGTTTACCGGGTCGTTACGCCGCGCTCGTTGACTTAAAACCTGACACCACATATTTTTACCGCACGCATTACCCCTCCGGCGACGGCGCCCTCCCGCGCACCGCTACCGCCCCTAACCAAGCCGACTCCATGTACAGATCGTTGCTCCGGGCCACCGGCCCGTCAGCGCTCGTGCTCGCCCTGTTCGCGTGCTCGGACGCGCCGCTGGGCCCGTCCAGCGCGGAAGGCCCGCTCCTCTCCACCGGCGTCTCCCGGCCGGCGGTGGTGATCAGCCAGATCTACGGCGGCGGCGGCAACTCCGGCGCGACCCTCACGAACGACTTCATCGAGCTCTTCAACCCGGGCACCGAGCCGGTGAGCCTGGCGGGGTGGAGCGTCCAGTACGCCTCCGCGGCCGGCTCCACGTGGCAGGTGACCTCCCTGTCGGGCACGATCCAGCCGGGCGGGTACTACCTCGTGCAGGAGTCGGCGGGGACCGGCGGGACCGTGAGCCTGCCGACGCCGGACGCGACCGGCACCATCACGATGAGCGCCAGCAGCGGCAAGGTCGCCCTGTCGGCGACCGCCACCGCGCTCAGCGGAACGTGCCCCGCGGGAGTGATCGACCAGGTCAACTTCGGCAGCTCGACCAACTGTGGCGCCGGCACCACCGCCACCCTGAACAACACGACGGCGGCGCTCCGCAACGCCAACGGCTGCTCGTACACGGGGAGCCTGGCGGCCGACTTCAGCACCGGCGCGCCCAGCCCGCGCAACAGCGGCAGCCCGACCGTCAACTGCCCCGTCATCGAGGTGGGCCAGCCCGCCTCCGTGACGGTCGCGCCGGAGTTGCCGCCGGCGCCGTAGATCTGGCTGATCACCACCGCCGGCCGGGAGACGCCGGTGGAGAGGAGCGGGCCTTCCGCGCTGGACGGGCCCAGCGGCGCGTCCGAGCACGCGAACAGGGCGAGCACGAGCGCTGACGG
>DATABU010000802.1:0-3364 GCA_036259415.1 Longimicrobiaceae bacterium | reverse complement strand
CAGCGATCCCTCCACCTGCCCCAGCTGCGCCTCCAGGAGCGCCACCCGCTGCTCCAGCAGCCGATTGCCGCTTCCCTCCGCCTGTGCCTCCTTCCACCGCGCCAGCGCCTCCACCATGGGCTTGAGCGCGAAGCGGGCGGTCAGCCCGGCCACGGGGATGAGGATGATCGAGGTTCCCATACGACGCCGGCGAGGGCGACCCAGTCAATCGGCATCTTGCCTGGTCCTTGAAAGATCGGTGACGGGAGATGCGGCCCGCGGAGGGCGGGCCGGGTGCGGGGCTCCTACGGACGGAGGCCCGTCGAGGTGTCACGGCCGCGCCGGTCACCTTGATCGCTTCCCCGCCCGCCCCCATTCTGTCGCGTTCGGGGGCGGGACACAAGCAATCTCAAGGAGACGTTGATGCCGAGGCACTGGCTGATGAAGAGCGAGCCGGGCGCGTATTCCATCGACCACCTGGCGCGCGACGGGAGCACCACCTGGGAGGGGGTGCGCAACTACCAGGCGCGCAACTTCATGCGAGACGACATGCGCCCGGGCGATCCCGTGCTCTTCTACCACAGCAACGCCGACCCCACGGGCGTCGCCGGCCTGGCGCGCGTCTCCCGCACCGGCCTCCCGGACCCCTCCGCGCTGGACCCGCGAAGCGACTACTTCGACCCCAGGGCCAGCGAGGAGGACCCGCGCTGGATGATGGTGGAGATCGCGTTCTCGGAGAAGTTCCCCGCCGTGGTCACGCTGGACGACCTCCGCGCGGCGCCGGGGCTGGAGAAGATGCTGGTGATCAACAAGAGCCGCCTCTCCGTCCAGCCCGTCACCCCCGCCGAGTTCGACATCGTCGTCAAGCTCGGCCGCCGCCGCCAGGTGGACTTCCGAGCCGAATCCGCCTGAAAAGACTTCCTCACGCAGAATCAGCAGGGTGAGCAGCCGATTTTCTCTGCCGATCCTGCTGACGTTGGTTGAAAACATTTCGAAGAGACCGCGGAAGCACAGGGGCACGGAGGACACGGAGGGTGGCCAGCGACGGACGCCTCGCCGTGCCCCCCGTGCACCCTGTGTGGCTCCAGTCCCGCTCAGGCGGCCAGCAGGGGGCGGAACTGCTCGCCGGTGACCTCCTCGACCGCGTCGACCACGGCGCGGGCCAGGCGGTACTGCTCCTTGATGGAAGCCCAGTTCTCGCGGATGTACGCCTTCAGGTTGCGCGGCGCGCCGCCGATGCTCACCACCATCTCCTCCTCGGTGCGCGAGCCCACCTCGCGGATGAACTCCAGCATGGCCTCGTGCTCGCGGAGGACGGCGTTGCGGCGGTGCGGGAGCGCCCAGGCGGGAAGCTCGGGCGGGTCCCAGCGGAAGCTCTTGCCGTCGCGCGTCTTGCCGCGGTGCCGCCCGTTCTCGTGCACCAGGGCGAACGCCTCGTCGAAGGCGTACAGGTAGCGCCCGATCCCCCACTGCACGGCGGCGCGCTTCATGGCGCCGGAGAGGCCGCCCTTCACCTCCTCGATGTCGGTGTTCTCGGCGCCGTCCCACTTGGTCACCCACTCGTCGCCGATCTTGACGGAGATGCCGCAGAGCACCCCGCCGCCGGGGCCGGGCCTGAACTCGTTGCGCCAGCGCCCCGGGCCCACCGTGTCGTCCAGCCGCTGCATGATCGCGCGGTTCGTGACGTAGGGGACGCAGATCGCCCACACCTTCCCGTTCTTCTCGCCTGCCTGCTGGAGGCGCCACTCGATCTCGTCGGCGGCGAAGAAGTCCTGCAGCGCCCTGAAGTCGATCTCGCTCATCTCGTGTCGCTCCTGGCTCTCGGATGCTCCCGTCATGCCGCCTCGTGTCCGTCGCGCGGCCGGGGCATGCGGAGGACGTCGCCCCGGCGGCCCGTGCCGGTGTAGCCCAGGTTCCCCAGGGCGCGGGAGATGGCGCCCGACTCGCACCGCTCCAGGTGGCCGGCGGCGGCCTCCCCCTCCACCTCGCGGGCCCACCCGGAGGTGTAGATCCCCATGGCGGCCTCTTCCGGCGTGCGGTACACCCGCGCCTCGAACACCGCCTCGGGCCCCTCCAGCCTCACCGCGAAGGTGCGGATGGAGCCGTCCGGGTGGTCCCGGTAGAACTCCGCCACGCGCTCCGCGGCGGCCGCACGGTCCTGGTCTGCCATCTCTCCCCCCGGTGTAGGCGTTCCCCGCGGGCCGTTTTGCCGGGTTTTCCCGTCCGGCGGCCCCGCTCCCGGCGCACCCGGAGGGGTGGAGAACGCTTCTTGCCCGCCGGCTGCGGCGGGATCCACCTTCTCGACGGAGGCGACATGGCGCGCGACGACGACGCGACCGAGGTGGCGGGGGTGCGGTTGACGCACCCGGACCGGGTGCTCTACCCCGAGCAGGGGATCACCAAGCGGGAGCTGGCGGAGTACTACGCGGCGGCGGCCGAGCGGATGCTCCCGCACGTCCGGGGGCGCCCGCTGACGCTGGTGCGCTGCCCCTCCGGGGAGAACGCGCAGTGCTTCTATCAGCGCCGGGCGGGCAGGGGGACGCCGCGCGCCCTGGGACGCGTCAAGGTGCCGGTGGAGGGTGAGGAGGAGACCTACCTGGTGGCGGACTCCCTGGCGGCTCTCCTCTCGCTGGTGCAGATGGGGACGCTGGAGGTGCACGTGTGGGGCGCGCGCCGCGACCGCCTGGACCGTCCCGACCGGCTGATCCTGGACCTGGACCCGGCCGAGGGCGTCCCCTGGGCCGCGGTGGTGGCCGCCGCGAAGGAGGTGCGCGAGCGGCTGGCCGCGGTGGGGCTGGAGAGCTGGGTGAAGACCACCGGCGGCAAGGGGCTGCACGTGGTGGCGCCGCTCGTCCGGCGCTCCGGCTGGGAGGAGGCGCGCGAGTTCGCGCGGGGGGTGGCGGAGGCGATGGTGCGCGACGCCCCCGACCGCTACCTGACCAGCGCCTCCAAGGAGGAGCGCGAGGGGAAGACGTACGTGGACTACGTGCGGAACTCGTGGAGCGCCAGCGCCGTGGCCCCCTACTCGACGCGCTCGCGCCCCGGGGCGCCGGTCTCCTTCCCCCTGCCCTGGGACGCGCTGACCGCCGACACCGCGCCCGGCGACTTCACCGTGCGCACCGCCCCCGGTCTGCTGCGCTCGCGGCCGGACCCCTGGGCGGGGATGGAGGAGACGAGCCAGGGGCTGACGAAGGCCGTGTGGGCGAAGCTGCGGAAGGGGTGACGGCCCCCACCCGGCTCGCTTTAGGCTCGCCACCCTCCCCCTCCCCGGGGGAGGGGCATCTTGCGGGCGGAGGCAGGCGGCCCCCCACCCCAAACCCCTCCCCCGCAAGCGAGGGAGGGGCTTTCCGCGCCGGAGACGGACGGCAGTATCGTCCGGCTCCGG
>DATABU010000801.1:0-11860 GCA_036259415.1 Longimicrobiaceae bacterium | reverse complement strand
CCCAACGGAGGCGAGCCCCGACGGTACTGCTGTCGGGTCTCGCCGCTTCGCGCTCGCATCCCTCACGCAGGCTGAGAGCCTGCTTCAGCCTGCGTCGTCCGCAGTTCTCCCCTCCCCCTCGCGGGGAGGGGCCGGGGGAGGGGGTCCCGCCGCGCCAGGCGGTCCACTCCCCAGGCGAGCCCCAGGTGCACGGGGAGGGTGAAAGCGATCATCGTGCCGTTGACCTGGTCCAGGCCCGGGAGCACCTGCATCACCAGGCCCAGCAGCGAGAGCGCGGCCACGGCGAGCGCCAGCAGGCGCGCGGGGCGCGCCGCCCACCGCGCGCCGGAGGCCAGCGCGGGGAGCAGCACCACCAGGGCCAGCGCCAGCGGGTCGAACTGGAGCAGGTTCTCGTTGCGGTACGCGATGCGGTGGTTGGTCAGCGTCCAGAGCGCGAGCAGGATCACGCCGCCCAGGCCGCCCAGCAGCGACCAGAGGCCGCCCAGCGCGGCGAAGCCCACCCGCGCGGCGGCCGAGCGCCGGGCCAGCGCGCCCAGCCCGGCCAGCGCGCCGCCCAGGGCGAGGCCGGCCAGCAGGTACCAGGGGAGCCAGAAGGGGGGTTCCGTCCGTTCCGCGGGGCGGGAGGCCGCCTCGTAGAGGACGTGCTCCGCCTTCACCAGCGGCACGGGGCGCCCCGCCTCGTCCGGCACGCGGACCTCGCGCACCCGCTCGCGCACCTTGCCCGGGAGGAACATCTCCTCCCACGCGTCGATGGGGCGGTCCGCGGCGGGGCCCAGGCCGCCCAGCAGGCCGAAGTACGCGGGCCGGTCCTCCGCGATCAGCCGCTCGCTGTGCCAGCGGTAGGTGGTGCCGGTGGCCTCCCCCTCGGTCGCGGCGCGAAGCCGGCCGCCGACGACGCGGTCCAGGACGTCGCGGACGCGCGTGGAGCAGTTGTCCCGGTAGTAGTCGTACAGGTACTCGCGGTTCTCCGGGCGGACGTTCCACTCCAGGAACGCCTCCAGCTCCCGCTCCTGCGCGGGGGTGAGGTTCAGCTCCTGGGCCCACACCGAGCGATCGAAGTACTGGTACTGCCAGAGGGTGTTGGACAGGCTCTCCTCGCCCACCTGGTAGATCCAGTTCCCCTTCATGAACCGCTGCCAGTAGCCGGGCGAGTCGAAGTCGAAGAGGCCGTAGTTGTAGACGCGGTCCGTCCCCGCCGCCGGGTCGTGGACCCAGAGGGCGTTGTGCCCGAAGCGCTCCCACACCATGTCGCCCTGCCCCATGGTGAGCAGGTACACGGTGAGCCCCGTGTCCGGCTGCACGGCCTGCGGGGCGGCCGCAGGCGCCTGCGCGGCGAGCGGCGCCTGGACGAGCGCGGCCAGCGCCAGCGCGGGGAGCGCGCGGCGCAGGAGGGCGCGGAGCGGGCGTGCGGGAGACTGCATCTTCGGTGTTTCCGGGGACTTGGGACTCCGGGCCGGGCCCGGCGGGCCTCGTACTCCGGCGGGCGGCGAAAGTTACCCCCGGCGCGCCGTTCCCGCCACGCCCGGGGCGGCGCCCGCCTCCCCTGTCCGCCGCATCGGCGGCCGAGTAAGTTGGCGGGGTGAGTGGAGGCGACCACAGGCGCGAGGGGAGGAGCATGTTCAGGGACGACCTGCTGCGGGACAAGACGGTCCTGGTCACCGGCGGAGGCTCGGGGCTGGGGCTCTCCATGGCGAAGCGGTTCGCGGCGCTCGGGGCGCGGGTGGCGATCACCGGGCGCAGCGAGGAGCGGCTGGCCGGTGCGGCGCGGGAGATCGACCCCTCCGGCGGCCGCGTGCTCACCCACCCCTGCGACGTGCGCGACTTCGCGCAGGTGGAGGCGATGGCGGCGGCCGTGGCGGAGCGCTTCGGCGGGGTGGACGTGCTGGTGAACAACGCGGCGGGGAACTTCCTGGCCGCCACCGAGGACCTCTCCCCCGGCGGCTTCAACGCCGTGGTGCAGACGGTGCTCTACGGCACCTTCCACGCGACGCTCGCGGTGGGACGGGGGATGATCGAGCGGGGGAAGGGCGGGAGCATCCTCAACATCGTCACCACCTACGCCTGGACCGGCTCCGCCTTCGTGGTCCCCTCCGCGGCCGGCAAGGCGGGGGTGCTCGCCATGACCCGCTCCCTGGCGGTGGAGTGGGCGGCGTACGGGATCCGGGTGAACGCCATCGCGCCGGGGCCCTTCCCCACCGAGGGGGCGTGGAGCGCGCTGATGCCCACCCCCGAGATCGAGGCCGAGGCGAAGGCCCGCATCCCCATGGGCCGTTTCGGCGACCACGACGAGCTCACGAACCTGGCCGCGTTCCTGGTGGCCGACGGCGCCGCCTTCGTCAACGGCGAGTGCGTCGTCATCGACGGGGGCGAGTGGATCGCCTCCGGCGGCGAGTTCAACGGCCTGACCCGCGTCCCGCGCGACGGGCTCAAGGCGGCCCTGTCCGCCATGCGCGGGGGGCGCGGGCGGTGAAGGCAGCGCTGCTGGCCATCGGGGACGAGATCGTCTCCGGGCTCACCACGGACACCAACTCCGGCTTCCTCGCCGAGCAGCTCCGCGCCGCGGGGGTGGAGCCGGTCGCCGGCTTCGCCGTCCCCGACGACGAGGACGCCATCGCGCGCGCCTTCGAGCGGGCGCTGGCCGAGGCCGAGGTGGCCGTCTCCACCGGCGGGCTGGGGCCCACCGCGGACGACCTCACCACCGCGGTGGTGGCGCGCCTGGCTGGGCGCCCGCTGCGGCTGGACGCGCCCTCGCTGGCGCTCATCGAGGAGCGCTTCCGCGGCCGCGGCATCCCCATGCCGGAGAACAACCGCAAGCAGGCGCTCCTCCCCGAGGGGAGCACCGTGGTCCCCAACCCGCTGGGGACCGCGCCCGGCTTCATCTGCCCCGTGGGCCGCGGCGGCGCCATCCGCCACGTGGTCTGCCTCCCCGGCGTCCCCCGCGAGATGCAGCGCATGGCCGCCGAGACGGTGATCCCCTGGCTGGAGGGGCTCAACCCGGGCCGCCGCTTCGCCTCGCGCGTCTTCAGCACCTTCGGGCTGGCCGAGAGCCGGCTGGACGAGCTGCTGGACGACGTGGTGGCCCCCGGCGAGGCGCGGCTGGCCTTCCGCGCCGCCTTCCCCCGCATCCAGGCGCGGCTCACCGTCTCGGGCGTGCCGGACGAGGACCTGGAGGCCCGCCTGGACGCGCTGGAGGCGCGGGTCCGCGAGCGCCTGGGCGCGCACCTCTACGCCGTGGGCGACGTGGGGATGGAGGAGGTCGTCGGCAGGCTCCTGCGCGAGCGCGGTCTGACGATCGCCGTGGCCGAGTCGTGCACGGGCGGGCTCATCGGCCACCGCGTCACCGAGGTCCCCGGCAGCTCGGAGTACTTCCTGATGGGGGTGGTGAGCTACGCGAACGAGGCCAAGGAGCGGCTGCTGGGCGTCCGCCCGGAGACGCTGCGCGAGCACGGCGCGGTGAGCACGCAGGCGGCGGAGGAGATGGCCGCCGGCGTCCGCCGCCTCGCGGGCGCCGACCTGGGCCTCGCCACCACGGGGATCGCCGGGCCGGGCGGCGGGACGCCGGAGAAGCCGGTGGGGACGGTGTGCGTGGGGCTGGCCTGGGAGGGCGGCTCCTGGTCGCGCCGCTACGACCTGGGCGAGCGGAGCCGCGAGTGGGTCAAGGGGATGACCGCGCAGGTGGCGCTCGACCGCGTGCGCCGCTGGCTCCTGGACGGAGAGGCTTGACCCCGGGCCCCGTCGGGTATACCGTGTGTACACACGGTATACGCGAGGGAGGTCTGTATGGTCATCCGCATGGGCGCGCGGGAGGCGCGGCAGAAGCTGTCGGAGCTGGTGGGGCGGGTCCACTACGGTGGCGAGACGGTGATCCTGGAGAGCTCCGGGAAGCCCATGGCCGCGGTGGTCCCGCTGGAGATGTACGAGCGCATGATGGCGGAGCGGGAGGAGCGCTTCCGGGTCATCGACGAGATCCGCGCCAAGATGCCGCAGGTCTCCGAGGAGGAGGCCGAGGCGGACATCGCCGAAGCCATCGCGGCCGTGAGGAAGCAGGATGATCCGGGCCGCGGTTGACACCTCGGTCCTGGTCAGCAACCTCATCGTCCCCGCAGGAGTGCCCGCGCAGGTGATCGGAGCCTGGCGGGCACTCCGATTCGCGCTGGTCACCTCTCCCAAGATCCTGGCCGAGACGCGGCGCACCCTCGAATATCCCCGCATCCGCCGCAAGTACCCGCTCACCGACGGCGACGTCGTCCGGTTCCTGGCACTGCTGGAGACGGAGACGACGGTCGTGCGCTACGAGCCCGATGTCTCCGAAGCCGGTGTGCGGGACCCCAAGGACGAGATGGTGCTCGCCTGCGCCCTCGCGGGGAGCGCGGCCTACCTGGTGAGCAGCGACCAGGACCTGCTCACCGTGGGAGAGTACCGCGGTGTGCGGATCGTGACCCCGCGGCAGTTCCTCCTTCGCCTGGAGGACGAGGAGCGCGAGCGGACGCCCGCCCCCGCGCCGGGCTGAGCGGCGATCTCCAACTCCACTCCTTCCACGCGGGGTAGCGGCCGCCTACCTTTGCGCATGGCACGCATCCTCGACCAGACCGAACGAGACTCGACCTTGAGATACGGCTTCCGCACCGTCCTCGTCACCGGAGCCAGCGCCGGGATCGGCGCCGCCTGCGCCCGCGCCTTCGCCGGGGCGGGCGCCCGCCTCGTCCTGGCCGCCCGCCGGACCGACCGGCTGGAGGAGCTGGCGGAGGAGCTCCGCGAGGCCCACGGCGCCGAATCGCACCTGGTGGAGCTGGACGTGCGCGACGCCGGGGGCGTGGCCGCCACGCTGGGCGGGCTCCCGGCCGAGTGGTCCGGGATCGACGTGCTGGTGAACAACGCCGGGCTGGGCCGCGGGCTGGAGAAGGTGCAGGAGGGGAGTCCGGACGAGTGGGACGAGATGATCGACACCAACGTCAAGGGCCTGCTCTACGTCACCCGCGCCGTGGTCCCGGGGATGGTGGAGCGGGGGCGGGGGCACGTGGTCAACATCGGCTCGGTGGCGGGGCACGAGGTCTATCCCGGGGGCGCGGTGTACTGCTCCACCAAGCACGCGGTGGACGCGATCACGAAGGGGCTGCGGATGGACCTGCTGGGGACGGGCGTGCGGGTGAGCACGGTGGACCCCGGGATGGTGGAGACCGAGTTCAGCGTGGTCCGCTTCCGCGGCGACCGCGAGCGCGCCGACCGCGTGTACTCGGGGATGGCCCCGCTGGTCGCCGACGACGTCGCCGACGCCGTGCTCTGGTGCGCGACCCGGCCGCCGCACGTCAACGTGGACGAGATCATCCTCAAGCCGACCGACCAGGCATCGGCGACGCTGGTGCACCGGCGGTAGGACGCGGGCACGCAGCACGACCCGGGCAGGGCGCGCCCCGCCCGGCTCCTCCCAGCGGCACACCCCATGTTCTACGTCCGTCTCGTCCTCGCGCTCCTCGCCTTCGTCGCCGCCTCCGTGTACGGCGTCGCCATCGCGCTCTTCCGGCGCGACAGGTCGCGCGTGGCGTTCGACTACGCGACGATGCTCCACCGGCTCCAGCAGCCGGCGCTGGGGATGCGCGTGCGCGTCACCGGCGAGGAGCGGCTGGAAGCGTACCGCCCGTGCATCTTCATCGCGAACCACCAGAGCGTCCTCGACGTCCCGGTGCTGGCCCAGGCGTTCCGCCCCGGCTCGGTGGTGATCGCCAAGAAGGAGCTGCGCGGGATCCCCTTCTTCGGCTGGCTCTACGTGACCACCGGGAACATCCTCATCGACCGCAAGGACAACCGCAGCGCCGTGGGACGCCTCCGGGAGGTGGAGGAGGCGATCCTGGAGCGGAAGGTCGCGGTGTGGATCTTCCCCGAGGGGACCCGGGGGAAGGAGCCGGGGCGGATGCTGCCCTTCAAGAAGGGCGCGTTCTACATGGCCGTGGCGACCGGGGCGCCGCTGGTGCCGGTGGTGGCCTCGCCGCTAGCGCCGCGGATGAGCATCCCCGCCCGCCGGCTGGAGCCCAGCGACGTCGAGATCCGCGTGCTGGAGGCCATCCCCACCGCCGGCCTGGGCGAGAAGGACGTGCCCGCGCTGATGCGCGACGCGCGGCGGCGCATGGCCGCCGCCCTCGCCGAGATGGCCGCCGAGCGGGGGCTGCCCCCCGGCGCCCCGGAGGAGCCCGCCGCGCTGGCCGAAGGGTGTCCCCGGAACTAGCGCGGGATCGTCCTCGCCGGAGTACATTCCCCGCTCGCCGGATTCCATCCCGAGGCGGTAAGTGAAGCGGTGACAACGCCGGGTCCGGCCGCCCCTCCGGCCCCTCCCCTGCGTGCCCTCTTCCCGCTTCGTTCCGGCTCCCCGGCGCCGCCTCCCGTTCCCTCTTTCCTGGAGCTGCACATGCGCCCGAGTTCCGCCATCGCCCTCCTCCTGCTCGCCGGCTGCTCGGGCGCACACGCGGTCTCCACGCCCCCCGGCTCCGCACCCGCGACCGTCCGCACCACCTCCGAGGGGATCGAGATCCTCGCGTCCGGCTCCAGCACGGCCTCCACCTACTCGATCCCGGTACCCCCCGGCGGCGTCTGGCCGGCCCTGGTGCGCTTCTACGGCGACCGGGGGATCCCCTTCACCGTCTTCGACCCGACCTCCTGGACCGCCGGCAACCAGGACCTCCAGCTGCGCCGCCGCTGGGCGGGCGCGCCGGTCTCGGCCGTCCTGGACTGCGGCACCGTCGCGGGCTCGTCCATCGCGGACACGTACCTGGTCCGGATGAGGCTGCTCAGCTCCCTGGTGCCGGTCGGGACCGGGGCCTCCGAGCTCCGCGTCCAGGTCGCGGGGACCGCCACCAACCCCACGGCGGGAAACCGTTCCGTCCGCTGCACCAGCACGGGCCGGCTGGAGCAGGAGATGCTGGAGGCCCTCCGCACGGGCACAAGTCGGTAGCGGGACGCCGGGCGGGTACCCGGCCGGCCCGCAGGCGCTCCAGGGGCCGAGGGCGCCCACGCGGCCCCGGTCCCCGCTACTGGCTCGGAGACCCGCGGCCCGGCTGACCGCGGGCCGGGTGGCATCCCGCCTGCGGCGCCGGGCCGGGTGCCGCCGGAGTGCGCCGCCGGCCAGCCGACCAGGAGGGAGCCGCGTGATCGATCCCGAGGTGGAGTTCTCCGACGAAGAGACCCGGCAGATCCTCGCCGCGGCCGCCGCCCGCCAGGAGGAGGCGGAGCAGTACCGGGTGGCCGGGCGCTCGGGCCTGACGCTCGCGGCGCTCCAGGAGGTCGCGCGCGAAGCGGGGCTCGACCCGCAGCACGTGCGGGCGGCCGCCGGAGACGTCCTGCTCCGCCGGAGCGCGCCCCCGGCGGAGACCCGGCTCGGGCTGCCGCTCGCCCTGGACGCGCGGCGGGTCGTCTCCGGCACCGTCTCCGACGCCCAGTGGGAGCGCATGGTGGCCGAGTTCCGCGCCGCCTTCGGGAAGAGCGGGATGGTCTCGCAGTTCGGCGCGGTGCGCGAGTGGGTGTCGGGGAACGAGGCGGGCGGCATGCCCGTGCGGGTACGGCTGGAGCCGGTGGACGGGGACACCCTCGTCACCCTGCACCAGCCCACCCGCATGGTCACCGAGCTGGTCTACGCGGTGGGCGGGACGTTCGCGGGCTTCGCCGCGCTCCTCGGGACGCTGGTCGCGGTGGGGGAGTTCGAGCCCCGCCTCGTGCTCCTGCCGGTCCTCCTGCTCGTGCTCGCGGTGCTGAGCTCGCTGGGGACCTGGGGCGGATACCGGGCCTGGATGCCGCGCCAGGAGGAGCGGTTCCGGACCGTGCTCGACCGGGTCGAGCTGATCGCGCGGGCGGGATAGCGCGGCAGCCGAGAGCCGCCGGGTCGGGGCGGCCCTCCGTGCACGGCCCGCCGGCGCGGCTACTCCTGCCGCCTGCGGCCGCCCCCGAAGGCCCCCCGCACCCGCTCCTCCACCAGCGGGTCCACCGCCCCGCCCCCGTACGCGGGGAGCGCCGCCACCGCCTCCGCGGCCAGGTCGCGGATCCACACGTCGCGGCTCCGGTCCTGCAGGTCCACCGCCTCGGCGGGCACCAGCACGTGCCGGTCCTCCTTCAGCGTGAACAGGTCGTCCGCCAGGTCCACGTCCAGGTAGCGGATCTTCATCGCCGTGGGGTCCACCAGCATCTCGCTGACGGTCCCCACCCGCTGCCGGTCGGCCGCGTACACGTCCCACCCGCGCAGGTCCGGCGCCCCCTCCGCCAGCTTGAAGTCCTTCGCCTCCTTGAGCGGGACGATGCGCGCCTCGCCGGGCATGGACACCGGCGCGGCGGCCCCGGCCTCCCCGCCGTAGAACCGGGGGTGCGAGCGGCGCAGCTCGTCGTACATCTCCGTGGTGAGCGGGCGGTCCGGCTCGTACGCCGGGAGGCCGCGCACGTCGTCGCGGGTCCAGTGCGACACCATGGCGTCCTCGCCCCAGTCCACGCTGGTGACGGGGAGCAGCACGTGGCCGCGGCGCAGCAGGCCGAAGTCCACCGCCAGGAAGCGCACCAGCCCCGTCCGGTCGATCAGCAGGTCGCTGACCGTGCCGATCTTCTCCCCCCGGGAGTCCCACACGTCCCAGCCGATGAAGTCGCGCGTGCGGCGCACCTCCGCCCGTGGCCCGACGCTCTCCGCCATGTCTGCCTCCCCCCGTCTCCTGGTTCGCGTTCTCCCACACCGGACGCACCCTGGTCACTGCAAGCCGCGGTCCCCCAGCGCCCGCGCGGCGGAACCCAGTCGGGCTGCGGTGTATCTGATTGTGCCGCGGCCATCTACAGGGGCCGCGGCCTTGTTTTGGAATACCACGGGAGGGAGCGATGTCGGATCGGGACTACCTTGTGCGCGCGACGGCGCTGGACGAGCGGGTACGCGCCTTCGCGCTTGACGCCACGGGGGTGGTGCGGGAACTCCAGGAGCGGCACGGGACGTACCCCGCGGTGAGCGCGGCGCTGGGGCGCACGGCCATGGGCGCGCTCCTGCTGGGAGCGGCCTCGCTCAAGGAGGAGGACCAGACGCTCAGCGTGGAGGTGCGCGGGGGCGGGCCCGTGGGGCGCATCATCGTCACCGCCAACGGGCGGGGCGAGGTGCGCGGGCTGGTGGGGAACCCGCAGGCGCACGCCGAGAGCGTCCGCCCCGGGAAGCTGAACGTGGGCGGCGTGGTGGGGGCCGGCGGCTACCTGTCGGTGACCAAGGACCTGGGGATGCGCGACACCTACCAGGGCACCGTGGAGCTCCAGTCCGGCGAGATCGGCGACGACCTGGCCTACTACCTGGCGCGCAGCGAGCAGGTGCCCTCCGCCGTGGGGATCGGCGTGTTCGTGGTCCCGGACGGGAGCGTCGAGGCCGCCGGCGGGTTCCTGGTGCAGCTCCTCCCAGGGCTGGTCGACGACGAGGTCGCCGCCATCGAGGAGCGGATCGCCGCGCTCCCGCACCCCACGACGCTGATCCGCGAGGGGACGACGCCCGAGCAGGTGCTGGAGCGCATCTTCCCCGAGGGGTTCACGCTTCTGGACCGCTACCCGGTGCGCTTCCACTGCCCGTGCTCGCGCGAGCGGTTCGAGCGGGCCATCGTCAGCCTGGGCGAGGCCGAGGTGGCGCGGATCATCGAGGAGGAGGAGCAGCCGGTCACGGAGGTGGTCTGCCACTTCTGCAACGAGACCTACCACTTCACGCCGGACGAGATGCAGGAGATTCTGCGGGCGGCGTCGTGAGGAGGTTCGACGGGTCGAGCGGCCGGGTCGGACGTGCCCCTCGCTGGCGCTCGGGTCGGGCTGCGGCTCCGTAAGCGGGCACACTACGCCCGCTAACGGAGGCGAGCCCCGGAAACTGCCCCCGGGGTCTCGCCGCTTCGCGCTCGCATCCCTCACGCGGGCGATCACGAAGGCAGCGCGGTCGGAGACGCCCCGGAGGCCGGGGACCAGCGGCGCGGTGCGCGCCACGCCGAACGCCAGCGGGAAGAAGAGCACCACCGGCGGCTGCCGGCTCCACAGCTCGGGGAGGGACGCCGCCGCGGCGGCGTTCGGATACTATCGCACGGCTCCTTCGGCGACAAACACCTGGGGGAGGAGCGCCACGGCCCAGACCGGGCGGTGGTCGCTGGTTCCGCGGGTGTCGAGGACCGTCCCGGCGGCGGCCGAGTCGGGGCTCTGCAGCCCCTTCAGGAGGATGTGGTCCCAGCGCCCCAGGCGGGTCGTGCGCGGGCCCCGCTCCGTGGGCCAGGCGTAGCCCGCGTCCTGCGCGACCCTGCCGACGGCGGCGTCGTTCAGGTCCCCGCCGATGACGACGAGAGGGTGCTGCGCGGCGTCGGCGAGGACCGCGCGCAGCTGGTCGCGGCGCGCCCCGGGGCCGACGTCCGCCAGCGTCCCCAGGTGGGTCGAGTAGACGCGCACCCGCACGTCGCCCACCCGGAGGGTCGCGGCGGTCGCCGTGCGCTGCGTGCGGGCGTAGCGGGAGGGGTGGGGCAGGACGATCTTCGCGTCCTCCACGATGGGCCAGCGCGAGAGCACGGCGTTGCCGAAGTCGCGGCCCGTGCGGTTGTGGGCTATGGCGGGGTAGTACACGTACCCCAGCCCGAGCGCCTCGGCGACGCGGCGCGTGCCGGGGGCGTCCATCTCCTGGAGCAGGACCACGTCGGCGCCGCGCAGCTCCGGGTGGGAGGCGAGCAGCTCGGCGGCGGCATCCACGCGGCGCGCGAACTGGACGTTGAAGGTGACCAGCCGGAGGGTGTCGCCGCGCGGGAGCGCCGGCGCCGCGGCGGGGGGCGGCGCTCCCGCGTACCTCGGGCCCACGGCGCCCGGGTAGTTCTGCCCCGTCCGGCACGCGGCCAGGAGGCCCAGGCAGGACAGGGCCGCCGCGCGGAGACGTACGCGCATCGTGCGGCTCCCGGCGCGCTCAGCCGGCGGCGAGCAGCCGCAGCGAGCGCAGCGCGCCGAGCACCGTCTCCCGCTCCTCCTCCTCCTCGCCGGCGGCGCAGGAGTACGTCGCGAAGACCAGCGCCCCCGGGGCGGTGGCCACCCCCACCAGCCAGAAGGTCTCACCGCTCCCCTCCTCCTCGTCGTCGCTCACGTACTCGCAGACGGCCATCTCCGCGCCGCCCTCCAGCTCCAGGTCCTCCACCTCGTCCTCCTCCAGCTCCACCCCCTGCTCCTCGAGGAACGAGTAGAGCTCCTCGGCCGGGTCGGGGAACTCCCCCTCCGGCTGCGGGATTCCCACCAGGTGCAGGAGCCCGGCCCCGTCCGGGTGGGCGAGCTCCACCCCGCCCACCTCCGGGTCGGCCTCCGCGTACCACCCCTCGGGGACGCGGACGTCGAAGCCGCCCGCCTCGTCCACGTGCCTGCGCTCTTCCGCCATGGGTTCCCGGTGCGCGGTGCGTGCGTTGCCCGGCGTCAACATGTGCGGCCCCCGTCCCGCGTGCAAGCCGCCCGCCCGGGTCCGGCCGGCCGGTGCGGGGGTGCCGCGAGTGACGCGACGGGGCCCCGCGTCGTCCTCACGTCGAGTGCCGGCGGACTGCACCGGGCGTGCCCGGAAGCCGCCTTTCCGATCGGCACGGAACCTGCCCTGATCCCCCCCTGGACGCCCCCTTCGGGGCGCCCCGCCCACCTCGGCCACGGAGGTAGCTATTCGCGCTTTAGGTGTGAGTCTCGTCGCAGTCGCAGCCATCGTGGCCAGCATGACGGTCGTGAAGCACCGCCAGGAGGAGCGGCGCCCCGACCGGAACCCGACGCAGGAGCCATCACCGGCTGCGGTAGACCTGGACGGCATCCGCGCGGCGGGCTTCTGAGCCCCGCGGACCCGCATCCAGGCAGCGCCCACGGGGCGCCGCCTCCCAACGGAGGCGGC
>DATABU010000800.1:0-5332 GCA_036259415.1 Longimicrobiaceae bacterium | reverse complement strand
CCGCGCGTCCGGGCGTGGCGCGCGCGCCTACTCGCGCGCCGGCGCCAGCGTCATGCCCATCTGCCGAGCCTCCAGCGCGTCGCTGCGGCTCTCCACGGCGGCCACGTCCTCCAGCCGGCTTCGCACCTCGTCCAGCACCTTGCGCCCCAGCTCCGGGCGGCGCATCTCGCGGCCCCGGTAGCGGACGGTCACCTTGACCTTCTTCCCCTTCTGGAGGAAGCGGCGGGCGTTGCGGACCTTGATGTCGAAATCGTGCTGGTCGGTGAGGGGGCGGAACTTCACCTCCTTCACGTCCACCGTGTGCTGGCGCTTCTTCGCCTCGCGGGCGGCCTTCTGCTGCTCGTACTGGTGCTTCCCCCAGTCCATCACCCGCACCACCGGCGGGCGGGCCGTGGCCGCGACCTCCACCAGGTCGAGCCCCGCCTGGCGGGCGGCCTCGCGGGCCTGGTCCAGGGGGACGATCCCCACCTGGTCGCCGTCCGCGCCGATCAGGCGGACGGGGGAGATGCGGATGTGGCTGTTCACGCGCGTTCGATCGTCCCTGGCTGCGATGGTTGCCTCCCGTATCGGATGGTTCGGCGGGAGCGAGCCGCTCCCTGCTCGTGCCGGACGCGCCCGCGCCCGGCCCCGGATTGCCCTACACTGCAACCCCTCGTCCGGTCCCCGCAGGCATCGTTCCGTCAGCGCCGCCCGCGCGGCTTCGCGCCCGTCTTCTTCCCCTTCGTCCCGCCGTCCTTCCCGCGGGCCCCGCCCAGCGCCTGCTCGCTCAGCGCGCCGATCCACTCCGCCATCACCGGGTCGATCTCGTAGTCGTAGAACGACCCCTCCGGGAGCTGCGAGCGGTCCACCTCGGGCGGGAGCTCGTCCACGCCGATCTCGCGGGCGATCCCCGCCCCCAGCAGGAGAGCGGGGAGCGTCTGGAGCACTTCCGCGGCCACCTTCTTCCCGGGCGCGGGGCGCACCCTGCGCGGCACCTTCGTGGACGAGGTCAGCCGGGTGACCATCACCTCCACCTTGAGCGCATCCGGGAGCTCCCCCGTCTCGGGACCCGGCACGCGGGCCAGCGCCTCCACCTGGCCGGGGTCCGTCTCGGGCACGACCAGCGCCCCCGGGGAGCGGAGCCAGGAGCCGTCGCCGCGGGGGATAAGCCGGCCCAGGACCACGGCGCCCGCGCCGTAGTGCGTGTCCGGGGCGTGCTCGCACACCCGGTAGGTGGCGCCGTCCAGCGCGGATGCGAAGGTCGCCTCCTCCCCCTCCCGGGCCCGCACCTCCCACACCCCAACCACCGACCGTATGAGACCGCGCGCCATGGTCTGCTGCTTGGGAGGAAGCTCCTCCAGGTCGCCGTCCTCCTCCAGCCACTCCAGCGCGGTGAGGTCGTTCAGGCCCAGGAAGGGTCGGTCCACCAGCGCGAACTCCTGCTCCCGCACCCCGCGGGCGAACTCGTGGTCGCGCTGCCGGCCGGCCGGGGTCCACCGCTCGAAGTACCACCGGGCCGCCGCGCGCTCCAGCGCGAGCAGGTCGTCCCCCTCCACCCGCGTCTCCAGGCGCTCGTACAGCGGCTCCAGCAGCCACACGTGGGCCTGCGCCGGGGTGACGGGGACGCCGGCGAGGACCAGCCCGTGCTCCGGGTCCATGCCGAGCACCACGTCCAGCTCCACCTCCTCCAGCCCCGCCTCGCGCAGCAGGGCGCCGGCCTCTCCGAGGACCTCCGTCGGGACGTCCTCCAGCGTGGCGGGGAGGAGCGCCGCGGCCGGACCGTCCGCCAGCTCCCGGATCGCCGCGAGATGGGAGGCCGCGGACTGCCGCAGCTCCGGAGCGGAAGGGGCGCCGCCGCCGTGGAAGCCGCGAAGCACCACGCCGCGCGCCAGCTCGCGCCCCCCCTCCTGGAGCTCCCACTCCTGCTCCAGGGCGTCCTCGCCGAAGAGCACGGCGACCGACAGGAAGGTGGCGGTGGCCGCCAGGGCGTGCACGGCGTCGGCCAGCTCGTCGCGGACGGGGACGACGCGCGGGCCGGGATCGGGATCGGGGGCGGTGCGCTTGCGCGGCATGGCGGCGGGAAGGTGGGGGTGGACGGTGGGCGGACCCCTCGCGGGCGCGCAAACCGCGGGCCGCACCTTGCCCGCGGCGCGCGCGCACCCGTACACTTCCCGTAACCCGCGCCCCCGCACCTCGTCCCCCTGTCCGCCGACGCCATGAAGCGCACCGCCCTCGCCCTGCTGGCCCTGGCCCTCGCCGCCCCCGCGGCTGCGCAGGAGCGCCCCTTCGGCACCCTGCGCGAGCAGGCCGACCAGCGCCAGGAGTGGCTGCGGCTCCGCCTGGAGCGCGTGCTCCCCCGGGTGATGCGCGAGCAGGGAGTGCAGATGTGGATCGTCCCCATGCGCGAGTACAACGAGGACCCCGTCTTCCGCGCGCTGGTGTCGCCCACCACCATGGCCGCGCGGCGCCGCACCATCTACGCGTTCTGCGACCGCGGCCCGGAGCGGGGCGTGGAGCGCGTCGCCATCGGCGGGACGGCGCAGGGCGGGCTGTACCGCGTGGTGCGCGAGCCCGACGCCCCCCGGGCCGCCGCGGCGGGGCGCACGCGCGAGGCCGAGCCGTACGGCCCCGAGCAGTGGAAGCTGCTCCCGCCCGTGGTGGCGGCGTGCGACCCCGACAGCATCGCCGTGAACGTCTCCCACGCCCACGCCTTCTCCGACGGCCTCACCGCCGGCGAGTGGGAGCAGCTCTCCGCGGCGCTCCCGCCCCGCTACCGCGGGCGCGTGGTGCGGCGGGAGCGGCTGGCGCTGGACTACCTGGCCGAGCGCCTCCCCGAGATGCTCCCCGCCTACGTGCGCATGCAGGAGCTCGCCCACGCCATCATCGCCGAGGCGTTCTCGGAGCGCGTGGTGAAGCCGGGCGCCACCCGCGCGTCGGACGTGGCCTGGTGGATGCGGCAGCGCGTGAACGACCTGGGGCTGGGGAGCTGGTTCCAGCCCTCGGTGAGCGTGCAGCGGCGCGGGGTGGAGATGGGCGACTCCGCCGACCCCGTGATCCTGCGCGGCGACGTGCTGCACACCGACTTCGGGCTGGTGGCGCTGGGGCTGCACACCGACACCCAGCACATGGGCTACGTGCTGCGCGCGGGCGAGACCGACGCCCCCGCCGGCCTCCACGCCGCGCTGCGCCGCGCCCACCGGCTGCAGGACCTGCTGCTGGAGGAGATGGTCCCCGGCCGCAGCGGCAACGAGGTCCTGCGCCGCACCCGCGAGCGCATGCGCGCCGAGGGGATCGACGGCACCGTCTACACGCACCCCATCGGCGACCACGGCCACGGCGCGGGCCCGGTGATCGGCCTGTGGGACCGGCAGGAGGGCGTCGCCGGCTGGGGCGACCCCCCGCTCCGCCCGGAGACGTGGTACTCCATCGAACTGCAGGCCACCACGCCCGTCCCCGAGTGGGGCGGCCAGCCGGTGCGCATGGCGCTGGAGGAGGAGGCCCGCATCGGCCCCGACGGAGAGCGCGGCTGGGTGCTGGCCCGGCAGGAGCGCTTCCACCTGGTGAGATGACGCGCGCGCCATGACCCCGCCCGACGCCGGCCGGCCCGCCGAGTTCCGCTACCGGAACGGGCTCGCCATGCTGCGGCGGGTGCGGGAACGGCCGCCGCCGTGGATGGAGTACGACCCGCGCGCCGACGCGTACGTGGCGCCGGGGAGCCGCATGCCGGAGCTGCGGGCGTGGGCGGCCGAGCGGGGCATCGCCGAGGCAGGGGCGGGCGCGGAGGCGCTGGACGCGCCGCTGCTGGACCCGCGCGAGCCGCGCGGCTACCAGCGCGAGGCGCTGGAGCGCTGGGCGGCGGCGGGGCACCGGGGCACGGTGGTGCTCCCCACCGGCGCGGGGAAGACGCTGGTGGCGCTCCTGGCCGTGGCCGCCGGGGGGCGGGGGACGTGCGTGGTGGCGCCCACCCAGGCGCTGGTGGGTCAGTGGTTCTCGCAGCTGGCGGACGCCTTCGGGGCGGAGCGGGTGGGGGCCTTCTACTCCGCGGAGAAGGAGGTGCGGCCCGTCACCGTCACCACCTACCACTCCGCCTTCGCGCTGCTGGAGCGCCGCGGCGCCGACTTCGACCTGCTGGTGCTGGACGAGGCGCACCACCTGGCCGACACCGCCGAGGGCGAGGCCAAGGCGTGGCACGACGCGCTGCGCATCGCCCCGGCGACGCGGCGGCTGGGGCTCACCGCCACCTACCCGGACGGCCGCGACGCGGAGCTGCGGCGGCTGGTGGGCCCCGTGGTCTACCGGCGCGCGGTGGGGGAGATGACCAACGCCGAGCTGGCGCGCTTCGCCCTGGTGCGCGTCCCCGTGGCGCTGGAGCCGGACGAAGCCGAGGCGTACCGGCAGCGCACGGAGGAGTACGAGGCGTACGTCGCGGAGCGCGGCTGGGGCGAGGTCCCCACGGGGGAGTTCTGGCCGCTCTTCATGGCGGAGACCCGCGGCGTGCCCCGGGCGCGCCGCGCGTTTCGGGCCTGGCTGGAGCGGGAGCGGGTGGTCGCCACCTCCGCGGCCAAGCTGCGCGAGGCCGAGCGCATCCTCCGTCTCTTCCCCGCGGAGACGGCGGTGCTCTTCTGCGGGAGCGCCGAGGCGGCCGAGGCCGTCTCCCGGCGCCTCGCCATCCCCGTGGTCACGGCCGGCACCCCCGCCTCCGAACGCAAGGCGGTGCTGGACGCCCTGGCCGCGGGAGAGATGCGCGCGGTGGCCAGCGTGCGGGTGCTGGACGAGGGGTGGGACGTCCCCTCCGCCAAGCTGGGGATCGTGCTGGGCGACAGCACCCGCGGGAGCCCGCGCCAGTTCGCGCAGCGGCTGGGGCGGCTGCTGCGCCGGCAGGGGGACTCGGTGGCGTCGATGTTCGAGGTGGTGGCGGCGGGGACGCACGAGTTCTTCCTGTCGCAGCGGCGGCGGAAGGGGCTGCGCGACTCCGCGGGCGGGCAGCTGGGGCTGGGGTTCTGACGTGCTGCGGCGCACGCACGTGGCGCCGTTCCTCCGCGAGCGCGGCGGCGAGCTGGCGGTGGAGTGGCTGCGCGGCGGCCCCGCGCTGGTGGAGGGGCTGGACCGCCTCTGCGCAGGGCTGCGGGAGCTGGAGGGCCGCACGCGACGCGAGGTGGCGGAGGCGCTGGCCGAGTGGCCCGCCCGCGACGCGCGCCGGCTGGCCGGGATCGCCAAGGCGCTGCTGGACGCCGCCGACTTCCGTCCGCCCCCCGGCGCCGCGCGCGCCCCGGTGGTGCGCTCGGCCCTCTTCCGCGCGCGGGGCCGCCGCTGGCCCCCCGTCCCCGGCGCCCGCGCCCGCCCCAACCGGGCC
>DATABU010000799.1:0-1798 GCA_036259415.1 Longimicrobiaceae bacterium | reverse complement strand
CGCGGAGCGCTCGACCCGGGGGCGCTGGAGCGCGCCCTGGCGGAGATCGTCACGCGCCACGAGTCGCTGCGCACGCGCTTCGGGGTGGTGGACGGCGAGCCGGCGCAGCTCGTGGATCCCCCGGGCCCGTTCGCCGTTCCGCTGGCCGACCTGGCCGCGCTCGCGCCGGACCGCCGCGAGGCCGAGGCGCGCCGCCTGTCCGCCCGGGAGGGGCGCGCCCCCTTCGACCTGGAGCGCGGGCCGCTCCTGCGCGCCCGCCTGCTGCGCCTGGCCGGGGACGAGCACGTCCTCCTCCTCACGCTGCACCACATCGTCTCGGACGGGTGGAGCACGGGCGTCCTCCTGCGCGAGCTGTCCGCGCTCTACCGGGCCTTCCTCCGCGGAGAGCCGTCGCCGCTCCCCGAGCTGCCCATCCAGTACGGAGACTACGCCGTCTGGCAGCGCGAGGAGCTGGCGGGCGCCGTGCTGGAGGAGCAGGCCGCCTTCTGGCGCAGGGAGCTGGAGGGCGCGCCCCCCGCGCTCGACCTCCCGACCGACCGGTCCCGTCCCCCGACCCGCGGCGGGCCGGGCGCGAAGCACGCGGTCGCCGTCCCCCCGGACACGGCGGCGCGGCTCGCGGCCCTGGGTCGGGAGCAGGGTGCGACGCTCTTCATGACGCTGCTCGCCGCGTCGGCGCTGCTGCTGGGGCGGTACGCGGACCAGGAGGAGGTGGTGCTGGGCACGCCCATCGCCGGGCGGACGCAGGAGGAGCTGGAGGGGCTGATCGGCTTCTTCGTCAACACCCTCGCCGTACGCGTGGACCTCTCCGGCGACCCGCCGTTCACGGAGCTGCTGGGCCGCGTGCGCCGCCGGCTCCTGGGCGCCTACGCGCACCAGGAGATCCCCTTCGAGCGGGTGGTGGAGGAGCTGCGCGTCCCCCGCGACCCCGGCCGAACCCCCGTCTTCCAGGCGATGTTCGTCCTGCAGGGGGGCGGGGGAGGGGAGGGCGGCGGAGGGGACGGGCCGCGGTGGACGCCGGAGCCGGCCGGGACCGGGGCGGCCAAGTTCGACCTGACGCTCGTCTTCGTGGAGCACGCGGACGGGCTCGCCGCGGCGCTGGACTACGACGCGGGGCTGTTCGACGCCGCCACCGTCGAGCGCATGGGCGGTCACCTGCTGCGCCTCCTCGACGCGGTGGCCGCCGACCCGCGGCGGCGCCTCTCCGCCCTCTCCATGCTCGCCCCGGAGGAGGAGCGGCGGCTGCTGGCGGACGGGCTCGGCCCGCGGCGCGCGTACCCGGACGCTCCGGCCCACCGGCTCTTCCTGGAGCAGGCCCGGCGCGCCCCGGCCGCCGTCGCCGCCGTCTTCCCGGACGGGGAGCTCACCTACGGAGAGCTGGAGGCGCGCTCCGCCGCGATCGCGCGGCGTCTGCAGGCGGAGGGGGTAGGGCCGGAGGTCCGCGTGGCCCTGCTGGCCGGGCGCTCCCCCGGGCTGCTGGCCGGGATGATGGGGATCCTCCGCGCGGGCGGCGCCTTCGTCCCCCTCGACCCCTCCGCGCCCCCGGAGCGCATCGCCGCCGTGCTGCGCGACAGCGGCGCCCGCGTCCTCCTCGCGCAGGAGGAGCTGCCCGACCGCGCCCGGGGCTTCGCGGGGGCCGTCGTGCCGCTGGACGGCGCGCTCCCGCACGGGGACGCCCCCGACGTGGACGTGCCCCCCGGGGCTCTGGCCTACGTCATCTACACCTCCGGCTCCACGGGCGCGCCCAAGGGGGTGATGGTCCCCCACCGGGCGCTCGCGAACCTGGTGCACGCCGAGGTGG
>DATABU010000798.1:0-2683 GCA_036259415.1 Longimicrobiaceae bacterium | reverse complement strand
CCCCCGGCCAGTTCGCCTGGCCGGGGGGCTCGTCTTTCGGTTCCTGTCGTGCCGTCCTCGCCGGCGGCGGTCTCAGGCGTGCAGGGCGGTCGGGACGTCGATCAGCGTCTCGATGGTGTGCACCAGCTCGTCGAAGGTGTGCGGCCGGTCGGCGGAGAGCACCGCGTCCTCGCCGATCACCAGGTCCGGCTCCAGCTCCCACGCCATCCGCACCCCGTCCTCCTCGTCCTCCGCCTCGAACACGTCGTAGCCGCGCTGGGTAAGGCAGGTGAAGAGTGCCCTGTGGGTGTCCTCGTCCGACTTGATGAGCAGGATGCGCTGTGAGCTCATGGGTGCCTCCTCGGGCCTGGGGGTCGCCGGACCCGGTGCCCGGAATGCTGGGGTGGAGCGTCTACAGAACCCCAAGATAACGCCGCGCGGGCCGTCTGTGCAGAGGGGAAGTCCCCACGCCGGCGTAGGGAGCGACGACGGTCGGCCGGGGAACGCTCCCGCGGCACGGGGGTAATCACGTAGTCTCGCCCGGAACCGGAGGGGTTTCCGACTGCGAGCCGCCCGGGGTGTGCGCTCCGCTGATGCACGCGGCGGGCTTTCTTTTTCGCCGTGGGGCTGCCCCGGCAGAAAGGGTGTTCATGGCGAAGGAAGAAGGAATCGAGGTGGAGGGCGTCGTCACCGACGTGCTCCCCGACCGCAAGTACCGCGTCCGGCTGGAGAACGGGCACATGGTCCTGGCCTACGGCGCGGGGAAGATGTCCAAGTTCAAGATCCGCGTCCTCGCCGGCGACCGCGTCACCCTCTCCCTCTCCCCCTACGACCTGTCCCGGGGGCGCATCACCTACCGCCACAAGTCCTGAAGGAGATCCGCACATGGCCACCAAGACCGACGCGAAGCGCAACGAGGCCTGGATCGGGAACGAGGCGGACGGGGGCGACGGGTTCAACGGCGGGAGGATGTGGATCGGCCGGCACACGGCCGACGGCGACACGCTGGTGTTCGACCCGGAGGTGAGCGACCCGACCGCGGCCAACGTGGCCCTGTTCAGCCTGTCGCAGCTGCGCACCAAGGTCTTCCCCCGCGCGACCGTCGCGGCGAAGATCGAACAGGTGACCGACGGCGCCGAGCTGGCCCGGATCGAGGAGGAATACCGGCGCTGGCCCGAGCTGCGCGAGGAGCGCGAGCGTGAGCGGGCGGCCTCCCGCGAGGAGGCCGCACAGCGGCAGCGGGACGCCGCCGTCGAGCGCCACCGCGAGTTCCTGGAGGAGCGGGGGATCGCCTACGAGGGCGTCCACGACACCGCCACCGGCAAGCGCCCCGGCACCTCCCGGCGCCGGCGCACCAAGTGCCACGCCTGCGGCATCGCCCTGGACGACTTCGCCGCCGCCGAGTGCATGGTCTGCGCGGGGGTGCTCTGCTCCTGCGGGGCCTGCGGCTGCGGCGCCCCGGTCCGCGAGCGCTGACCCGCGCGTCCGGACGCACACCGAGCCCTCCCGGCCCCGCGCCGGGAGGGCTCGGTTCGTTCCGGCGCCCGGGGCGGACCTTCTCGGGCGCCGCCGCGTATCAGGGGCGCCCCCGGGGAGAGCCGCCCGGGCCCCTGTCCGTCGAACCCCGGTCCCGGAGCTTCCAGCCGATGCGCCCCGTCCGCCCCGGTCTCCTCGCGCTCCTGCTCGCCGCCGGCGGGTGCGAGCTGACGGAGGTGACCACCGCCGACTCCCGCGACGTGCTCGTGGTGGAGGCCGTCCTCCGCCCCGACCGGGGGGCCCAGCAGGTCCTGCTGCACCGCACGCTCCAGGGAGTCGTCATCCCCGGCGAGGGGGGCGCGCAGGTGCGCGTCCGGGCCGAGGATGGGCGGGAGTACCCGTTCGTGCAGGTGGGCAGGGAGGCGTGCCTGAGCTCCGACGCGCGGCTGCTGCGCGGCGACGACACCCTCCGCGTGGAGGCCACCTGCTACCAGTCGCAGGGGAGGACCGCCCCCTGGGTGCATCCGGGGCGCAGCTACGAGCTGCTGGTGGAGACCGCCCGCGGCGAGCGGGTGCGGGGGACCACGCGCGTCCCCGGCGACTTCCGGCTCCTCGGCCTCGGCCGCGCGCTGCGGGACCCCGCCTCGGGCGAGCTCCGCTGCTTCCTCCCTCCCCGGACCGTGCTCCCCCTGGCCTGGTCGTCCTCCTCCGGGGCGTGGGCGTACCTCACCGAGATGGAGGTGTACGGGCTGCGCCGCGTCCTGGGGGGCTCCGGCATCGAGTCGATCCCCGACCCGCTGCGGCTCATCGGCGTCTCCGTCTCGGAGAGCGACACCACGGTGGTGGTCCCCACCGAGGTGGGGGTGTTCGACCGCTTCGACTACGACCAGGAGCTCCTGCGCGTGATCCAGGACGGGTTCCCGGAGGAGGTCCAGGTGCAGGTGGTGGTGGCCGCCGCTGACCGCAACTTCGTCAACGCCGTGCGCGGCGGCGAGTTCAACCCTTCCGGCACGGTGCGCTACTCCAGCGTCGTCGGCGACGGGGTGGGGGTGTTCGGCTCCATCGTCCCCCGCCGCCTGGTGATGGACGTGCGCGGCGACCGGGTGCAGTTCCCCTGCGCCGACGCTTGATGACGGTCGGGGTCGGGCGTGACCCTCGCTGGCGCTCGGGTCGGGGCGTACTGCGGATGTGGGCGTGCCCCTCGCTGGCGCTCGGGTCGGGCTGCGGC
>DATABU010000797.1:0-15868 GCA_036259415.1 Longimicrobiaceae bacterium | reverse complement strand
GGTCAGGCGGTAGGTGCCGTCCTCCCCGGTCACGGTGCCGAGGCTCGTCCCCACGATGCGCACGTTGGCGGAGGGCACCGGGGCGCCCCCGTCGCGGGTGACCCGACCCGTGACGGTCGCGGCCTCCTGCGCCAGGATCGTGGCCGGCCAGAGCGCTGCTGCCAGGCAGAGCGCCAGGAACGTACGGAGCTTTCGCATGAAAGATTTCTCCAGTGTCCAGAGTCGTGGTGCAGCCTGCGCTCGCGCTGCGGCTGCACCGCTTGCGGAGCCGCCGGGAGCGGTCGCGCCGCCGGCGGGCTCAACGGGTCCGGCACGTCGCTCCGGGTCCCTCCTTCGCTGCGGGTGAATGGGCGGCAGGCGGGCGGTGCCTCGCCGGAGGCAGGACGGCGCCCCCCGCCGCCGGGGCGGAGCGCTCCAACCAGTGAGGCAGGGTCGAGCCCATGCTAAAGGGGGACTCGGGGCCCAACTATGAGGATGGGGTGAACTGCGGGAGGGTGCGGCGAGTTGCGCGGAAGGTAAGTGGGATCGCGCGGAGAGGTTACGGCCCGGGAGGAGCCGGAGCGGGCCGGGCGGACGGGGACGCCGGCCCCGACGTGCCCGTCCGGCGGGTCAGCGCGGAGTCGCCGCGGCGGGCTGGTGCCTCGTTCCGGTGCGAGCTTCCCTCCGCTGGACCGGCCGACGCGCTACTGCCGGCACGGAGCGTTCGGGTCCTGCCGGGGTCCGTCCACCGCCGGGCGGGCGTCCCGCAGCTCGCCGACGCGGGCGGGCATGGCCTGAGGATGCGGGGAGGCGGGAGCGCAGGCGCAGACCCCCGCGAGGTGGAGCACGGCCGCGGTGGGGAGGGTCGGCTTCGTGAACCGTGTCTTCAGGGTGCGGCCCGGGGATCACCAGGCGCCGGCGTATGCCGCCGAGTGCGGCGCCACGCCGGCGGAGACGAACTCCCAGTGGAGCCGCGCGAGCTGGCGCACGTGCAGCAGGTCGTGCGCCAGCCAGGAGGCGGCGATGCTCCCGGCGGTGAGGACGCCGAGCTGCGGGTGCGAGTACGACCTCTCCCAGTCGGGCGGACCGATCTCCCGGAGCCAGGCGAGGGAGCGCTCGCGCTCCGAGCGGAAGCGCGCCAGCGACTCGCCGGGATCCCGCTCCCCGTACCTCCGCTCGCGCACCCATGCGCGGGGGTCGATGGGAGGCCATGGCTCCCCAGGGTGGTGCAGGAGCAGGTCGAGCCTGGCGCGGAAGTCCTCCGCTTCCTCGTCGGCGAGATGGTTGACGACCTCCAGGATGGACCACTTCTCAGGGGCCGGCTTCCAGCGGACCTGCTCCGGAGGTGCCGCCAGGACCAGCTCCTGGATGCTCCGGCCGGTGCCCGCGAGCCGCGCGGTGAGCTGTTCGACGGATAGTAGCATGGAGTCTCGCGGTCATGAGGACGTGAGCGGCCGCTGCCGGGCCCCGCTCCGGTGTCACCTTCCCCTCAGCTGCCAGACCTCCACCTGGTTCTCTCCCAGCAGGGGCACCAGTACCCGGTTGCGGCGGGTGTCCACGCCGATGTCCGCCGGGCTCGACAGGCCCCCGAACAGGGTGGTCAGCCCCGCCTCACCCAGCACCTGCACCTCCCTCGCGACCTGGCTGGACACGACCACGCGCCCGTCCGGAAGGCGCGAGATCCCGTCGTACCCGCCCGCTCCCTCCACGACCACCTGGGCCGCCGCGTCCCCGGGCCGCCAGGCGAGCACCGTCTTTCCCCGCAGCGAGCCAATCAGGAAGCGCCGCCCCGCCTCGTCCCAGAGAATTCCGTTGGGCCCGGCGAGGTACGCGCCCTCCAGCGCCACCGAGACGGCCCCGTCGGGAGCGATGCGGAAGACGCGGTCCGGCCCGGTGTGGGTGGGCGGGCCGGAGGGACCGAAGCGGAGGCCGGTGTCCGTCACGTAGAGCGCGCCATCGGGCCCGCGGGCCAGGTCGTTGAGGAACACTGCGCCGGCCCCTGACAGGTCGAAGCTCCCGAACGGAGCGCCGCTGGGGAGGTGGAATCCGCGCACCGCGTCGATGTCCGCCACCCACAGGGTGTCTCCCGCGACCAGGATCCCCTTGGGGGCATGGAGCTCGACGCCCTCCCGCCCGCCGCTGATGAAGTGGAGCGAGTCCACCGTGCCATCCGGGCGCACGCGGGCGATGTATCCGTTGTTGTCCCTGGTGGTGGGGTGGCCGTTGATGTTCCCCACCAGGTACACGTCGCGCGCTGCGTCGTACTGCGCAGACTCGGGGAGCTGGAAGCCCTCGACGCTCGCGACCCGCTCGGCGAGCAGCGCGGTCCCCTGGGCACGGGTGACACCGGGTGCGCACAGGAGCGACGCGGCGAGGACGGACAGGAGCTGGCGAGAAATCGGCATGGGATGTGTTCTCCTTCGAGGCGAGGACGGGCTGCGATCCGATCCGGGTCGGCTGCGCGATTCGCTCCAGGGGGTCATGGGCGCACCGGGGCGGGGAGTGGCGCGCGGGGACGGCGTCCAGCTCCAGAATCCTGGGGATGGAGACGCGCCCATCCAACCCTGGTGGGACAGACGGCTGGAGTGTGGGGCGACCCGTCGTTACGGCATGCCCGCGGAGGGGCGCCTTCACCTCCGACCCGCGGCGACGGGTGGGCCTCTCCCGGCCCCCGACCCGGCACCAGGGGCTCCGACTCACCCCCACCGCCACCGACTCGCCCCAGGGTGCGTCCTCTCGGCCCCGATCGATTGGAGCCCGCTGCGGGGGCGGGTAACGTGCGGGTCGCGGCGGCTCTCCGCATCCGGACCTCGGCTTCGGGCGAGCGGCGCCGGATGGTTCCCGGAATCGGAAAGGAACACCACCACGATGCGTACACGAGCCTGGCTGGTCTCCCTGCTTCTTCTCCATCCGGCCACCGCCGCGGCCCAGGTGGACCAGCTCACGAAGGTGGAGACGGTCCGGCTCGCCGACGGCGTGTACGCCGCCCTCCGCGGCACGCGTCCGGACCAGCCGGCGAACGCGAACTCGCTCATCATCATCAACTGCGATGACGTGGTGGTGGTCGATGCCAGCCTCACGCCTACTTCGACGCGAGGGGTGATCGCCGAGATTCGGAAGCTGACTTCCAAGCCGGTCCGCTACGTGATCAACACGCACTGGCACGACGACCACCATTTCGGGAACCAGGCATACCTGGAGGAATTCCCCGGAGTGGAATTCATCGCGCACGCCAGCACGCGGAAGGACATCCGGGAGCGGGCGATGCCCGCCCTCGCGCGGAACCGGACCGAGTACCCCCGGACGCTGGCGGGGCTCGAAGCGACCCTGGCGTGCGGAAGGCAGGAGGACGGCGCTCCGCTCACCGCGGAGCAGAGGGAGAGCACGACCCGGTACGCGGCCTCCCTGCGTGCCTTCATCCCGGAGATGCAGCGCACGGAGATGGTGCTCCCGGGCATCACGCTGGAGCGGGAGCTGGTCCTGCACCGCTGCGACCGGGAGATCCGGGTCCTCTACCTGGGACGGGGCAACACCCGGGGCGACGTGGTGGTCCACCTCCCCCGGGAGAGGATCCTCGCCACAGGCGACCTGGTGGTCAGCCCCATCCCGTTCGCGTTCGGATCATACCCGGGCGAGTGGGTGGAGACGCTGGCGAGACTCCGCGCGCTGGACGCCGAGGTGATCGTCCCCGGGCACGGAGCGGTGCTGCGGAACGGGGAGTACGTCGAGACGCTGGACGGCCTGCTCGATTCCGTGCTGGAGCAGACGCGGGACGCCGTACAGCGGGGACTGAGCCTGGAGGAGACGCGGAAGATCGTGGATCTGGAGCCCTTCCGCGCTCGTCTGGCGGGAGACGATCCCCTCCTGGAGGGGGCCTTCACGACCTTCTTCGCCGTTCCGGCGGTGGAGCGCGCTTACCTCGAAGCGCGCGGAGAGCTGCACGACCCCTGACGGGCCCCGATCCGGCGTGCGGGTCAGGCGGAAGGCCGGCGTAGAGCTGCCCCCGCGGTCTCCTGCGCGTCTTCCCGGCTCTCGGCGATCCGGAAAGGGATCTCCAGGCATACCTCGACGCCCCCGCGGTCGCCGTCGCGCAGTTCGAAGCGGTGGTCGCCGCCGTAGAGCTGGCCCAGGCGCGCGGCGACGTTCTCCAGGCCAAGCCCCGTGCGGGCCCCCGGGGCTCGCGGCTTCAGCCCCGCGCCGTTGTCCACGACCCGGACGCGGAGACGGTCCCCGGCGCGCTCGGCGCGGACCTCGACCTCGCCCCGGCCTCGACTCGGCACGATCCCGTGCCGGATCGCGTTCTCCACCAGCGGCTGCAGGATGAAGTTGGGCACCTGGGCGCCGCGCGCCTCCTCGTCCACGTGCACCTCCACCGAGAGGCGGTCCTCGTAGCGGACCTGCTGGAGCCGCGCGTACGCCCGCACGAAGCGCATCTCCGTGTCCAGCGGGACGAGGTCGCCGGAGGGGTGGTCGTAGGCCAGCCGCAGGAGCTCTCCCAGCTCCGCCATCAGCCGGTCCGCGAGGTCCACGTCGTGGTGGACCACCTCCGCGATGGTGTTCAGGACGTTGAAGAGGAAGTGCGGGTGGATCTGGGTCCGGAGCACCTCCAGGCGCGCACGCGCGAGCTGCGCCTCCAGCTGCGCGCCGCGGGCCTCCCTCTCGTGGAAGTAGTCCAGGGCGTAGCGAGCCGCCACGAGGGTGAGGTACCACTGGAGCTGCCTGTGGAACCAGAGCCCGACGTACATCGCGAGCGGCATCGCCGGGCTGCCGACCACCTGTCGCGCGATCCAGTTGATCCCGACGGAGACCAGGGCGAGCGTGCTTCCCGCGAGGAGGTGGGCCGGAAGCGAGACGCGCAGCGACCCCCTCCGTATGGGAAAGAGCCTGACCAGGCGGAAGACCACCGGCGCGAACAGCGCCCACACGGTGGCGTCCAGCGCCCCCCGGAGCGCGATCTTCCAGAGGGTCGGGCTCGCCCCGTTCAGGAGCGCCGACAGGAGCGCCTGCGACGTGGAGAACAGCGCGAGCAGCGCCCAGGCCGCCAGGACCAGCTTCCAGCGGGCGGGGACGACGGCCTGCGGGGAGGTCCGGCTGGAGGCTGGCATGGGTGTGTCCGGGAGAGTGGCACCGGCCCCGCCGGCGGAGATCCGCCGCCGGAGCGCCCGTCGCGAACATAGCCCCGGCGTCCTCCGCGTGCCACGCGCCGCGGGGACGGGGCCGTCCTCATCCCGTCTCCAGGGGACGGAGTCGCCGCGGGCGCGCGGCGGCGAGCCGCTCCAGCGAGACCGCGTCGATCCGCCCCGATTCGCCCGTGACCATCCTGCGGTGGTAGTCCAGCTGGCCGAGGTGGTACGCGAGGTGGGAGAGCAGGTGCATCAGGATCTCGTACAGGTACGCGGCCGGGGCGTCGTCGACGCGGAGGGTCAGGTAGCCGTCCGGGTCGCTGCCGAGCCTCGCCAGGCCCGCGCGCACCTCCACGAGCGTCGCCTCGACCTGCGACAGGAGCTGGGCGCGCGTGAGACCCACCGTGCCGAACTCCGCGGCGCGGTCGCGGACGTAGCCGCTGTGCCCGAGGACCCGGCCGATGTAGTGGCGGAGGGTGCCGGTGACGTGGAGGACCAGGGTGCCGCCGGAGTTGGGGGCGCCGGGGAGCGTCCGCCAGAGGGAGGGGTCGTCGGGGTACGCTTCCACCTCGCGGCCGAGCGTCTGGAGCTCGCGGGTGAAGATCGCCTGGAAGGGTTCGGTCCACATGGCTCCCTGCCCTGCGTACGGTGAACGCGGACGGCGGGGTCGTACCGCCCGCCTGCGTACCACGCTATACCGTGTCCACGGTAGGCGCACTCTCCCAGGGGCGGACGGGGCAGGTCAGGGCCGGAAGGCTACAGGAGGAGGCGGGCGGTGGACGGGTGGCGGAGCGAGGCCGACTCCGGGCCCCGCTCCACCCGCGCCGCAGGTTACCTCAGAACATGGAGCCGTTGCCGTCGCACCGCGACGCCTCGGAATAGACGGTGCCGCCGCCCGTGTAACCCGGCTTCGGGGTGAACGTATGCGTCGCGACCATCTGGAACCCCATTGTTCTCGAGAACCCGATGTCGTTCGACCTGTTGTAGTCGAGGCGGCTGTTCACGCTCGCGGTACCCACGCCGTAGACCGTCTTGTCGAGGACCTCGAACTGCTGTTTGTTGCCGGTCCGGCAGAGCGGGTACTTGTAGGCGACCGCGTAGACCCTCGCCGATGCGATGTCCACGCTCCTGTTCTCCGACCAGGAGCGACCCTTCAGCGAGCTGGTGTCGTCCTCTGGAACCAGGATGTCGTGGCGGCTCGACGAATAGTCGACGCTGGAGCCGTAGAAGAAGTCGGGATTGGGCCCGGGACCCTCGCACGAGGAGTCGCCGCTGGGGCACTGGTACTCCTGAAACCGGGGGGCCGCCCCGTCGTCAGGGGCGGTGACCGACCCGCCATCGCAGGCGGCCGTGAGGAATCCTGCGCAGACGAGCAGGGCCTGCGCGACGTGGTGGTTGCGCTGCATGTGACCTCCGGGTGGGTGGAAGGGAGACTCCCGGCGGGCGACGGAATGCACGGACCTGTGCAGGACTCGTCCCGCCGTGGGAAGCATCATTCCCGTCCCGCCCGGGCCGCAACGAACCCGCCGGCAACTGCGCATGCACGTGGCGCAACGGCCCATTCGGGGGCGAACGCGGCGGCCGATGCGAAGCCGCACCTGTCGGGTTCGGATGCCGTCTGCGCCTCCCCAGCGCGGGCCGGGTCCCATGCCCGACCGTCTCGCCTCTCGCGGAGCACCGCGCGCGGCGGCCCGCCCGTCCATCCCCCGATTCCGCCTCCTGCTACAGCTACCCGCCGGTCGCCCCCCCGCTCTGGCCCGCGCCGGGGAGGCGGGTTAGGGTCCGTGCTCCCGCGCCTGGTGAGGTTCGGCTGACGCGCCGGGTCAATCAGTCCGTGAAAGCTCCCTCGGCTCAGCCGTGCATATGCCTGGCAGTCATGATGCGGGGCGCGATTGGACGTCCCCGGGACGGAACAGGCGGTTTCGAGGAGCCGCTCTGGCCTCCTTGTTCGTGGCACTCGCCGCCATGTGTTCCGCGCCCGCAGAGGCCGTGACTCAGGCCGTGGCGCTCCCCGCGCCCACCGGCTCCTTCGCGGTCGGCACCCGCGTCCTCCACCTGCGCGACACCACCCGTACCGATCCCGTCGCGGGCTCGCGGGGGCGAGATCTCGCCGTGCAGCTCTGGTATCCCGCCCGTCGGCTGAATGGTGCGCTGCCGGCTCCCTACCTGGCGGAACCCGGACTCCTGGCAGCGATGCGGCGGGAGGGATACCTCAACCTGAAGCCGGAGGTGCTGGACGGCTGGAGCGGCATACGGACCCACTCGGTGCCCGATGCGCCGGTCGCACCCCGCCCGGAACGGCTCCCCCTGCTCCTGTTCTCTCCCGGGCAGGGCGTAGCCCGGTCCACCTACACCTCCATCGTCGAGGAGCTGGCCAGCCACGGCTACGCCGTCGCCGCGATCGACCACCCGCACGCAGGGCTGACGGTGTGGCAGGACGGCCGGGTGCTCTCCAGCGCGGCCGACACCCGGGGCGAGGCCGCCGACGTGGCCCGCGTCGAGGCGATGGCCGGCGACGTCTCGTTCGTGCTGGACGTGCTCCTGGCTGGAATGTCCGGGGCGGAGTGGCTCACGGGCCGGCTCGACCGCGGGCGCGTCGGCGCGCTGGGACACTCCATCGGCGGGGCCGCGGCGCTGGAGGCGTGCCGCACCGACGCGCGCATCCTGGCCTGCGCCGACATGGACGGGCACCCCTTCGGACGGGTGGAGGAGGAGGGGGTGGACCGGCCCCACCTGGTGATGCTCAATCAGCCGGAGGCGTCCCGCCGGCCTCCTCCCGAAGTGGGGATCCAGCGCCGCGACGAGTGGGCGGCGCGGATGACGCGGAACCGGGCGGCGGCCTACCTGGTCACCATCACGGACACGAACCACTACACCTTCAGCGACGCTCCCTTCGTGGTGCCCGAGGACGTCATGCGGAGGAACGGGGCGGCCATCCCTCCCCGCCGCGGCTGGGAGATCGTAACGCGCGGTCTGCGGGCGTTCTTCTCCCGGCATCTCCGGGGAGAGACGGGAGAGTCTCTGCGCGACGTCGTGGCGGCCCACCCCGGCGTGACGCTCGAGACCTTCAACCGCTGAGCCGGCCGGGTGGGACTCAGTCCGCCACGGCTGTTCGCTACCAATCCCTGGCTGCCATCACCCGCCCCACCGTTCTGGTGGACGTACGGGCCCCGAGACACTGTTGACGTCGAACCGGCGCGGCCACGCTCCCGTGCCCGCGCCGGCTCCGGAGGCACACCCGCTGCCTCTGCTCACCCCTATGCAGGAGTCGACTCGATGCGGCACACCTCCCTCAACCTCGCTGCTGCGGCATGCATGGCCCTCCTCCTCACCGCGTGCGAGGCATCGACCGTGCTCGAGCCAGAGAGCGCCCGGGCCGCTCTCTGCTCGTGGGACGGCGAGTGCGGCCCCGGCGACGGCCGGGACCCCCCGACCGACACCACCGCGATTCCCCCGGTCGAGGCGGAGTACAGGTACTGGTCGACGGCCGGCACTGGCACCAGCTACGTAGGCGACACCTGGCTCAAGTGGGTCTACCTGCGGTCCTACTCGGAATCAATCCGGTACGTTTCGTCGATGCGCGTGGACATGACGATCCGCCAGGGGCCCACCTGCAACCCGGCGGGGACGCAGATCCTCGCAACCAGGTATGCCACTGGGAACGGCAGTCCGCTCAAGATCAAGGCGTCATACGACACGTTCTACAACGGAGGCTACGTGAAGACCACCTACGTGGACGCCGTGCACTCCTTCACAGCGGTCCAGGGAGGCGTCGGAGGCGGGACCTTCCCGTCGTCGGCGTTCGTGTGCTACTAGGCGTCCTGTGACGCAGCCGGGGGCAGGAGGAACTCCTCCTGTCCCCGGCCGTCGTGGCAACGAAGGTCTTCAACCGCTGATTCCTCACGGACGGGAATCCCGGGGCGCCAGCCGCTCCAGGGTCCGGGCCGCCACCTGCCGGACGATGCGGGCGGGGTCGCCGGCCGCTACGCGCTGCACGGCCTCCCGCACCCCGCTGCACTCCGCCCCGGTGGCTTCCGCGCACGCATCCCCCAGGGCCAGGAGCGCGTCCACCCGCCCGGCGGCGTCCGGCTCGCGGGCCGCCTGCCGGAGGAGCATCCCCACGGGGCGGGCGTGCGCCACGCCGCGGGGGAGGTAGCCGCCCTCGTCCACGCGGACCGACACGGGGGCGCCGGACAGGGGGATGCGGAAGGTATGGCGCGGCCCGGTGAGCGTGACCCTGCGGCTCACCCGCTCCTCCGCGGACTCGGCGGCCAGCCGCAGGCCGATCCGCCAGGGGACGGGCTGCGGCTGCTCCACCTCCACCACCACCGCCCCCGGCTCGTACCGGTGGCGCGCCACGAGCGGGGGAGGGTCGGGTGCGTGCGCCCACTGCTCGAAGAACCACCCCAGGTCGCGGCCGCCGGCCTCCTCCATCGCTGCCCGCAGGTCGGCGGTGCGCACGACGCCTCCACCCATCGCTCCGCGGCGGGTGTACACGCGGAGCCCCGCCCAGAAGGCGCTGTCCCCCACCTCGGCACGCAGCAGGTGCAGGACGAGCGCGCCCTTGCTGTACGTCATGGGGCCGCCCATCTCCTCGGGCGCGGACCACCCGGCGAACACCAGCGGGCGGGCCGCGCCCTCCGCGAGCGCCCGCTGGTAGCGCAGCCGCGCCATCACCATCTCCCGCTCGTACTCGGCCGGCCCCCAGAAGAACTCCTTGTACGCCGCCACCAGGTAGGTGACGATCCCCTCGTTCAGCCAGAAGTGCGACCAGTCGGCGGCGGTGACCAGGTTTCCCCACCAGGAGTGGGCCAGCTCGTGGACGACCAGGTAGTCCTCGCGCGGGTCGTCCAGCACCGAGCGCCCGTACCGCTCGCTCATGATCGCCATGCCGGCCATCTCCTGCGCGGGGGCGCCCGGAAGGAGGGCCTGGGTGTGGGTGTCGCCGGGATAGGGGACGCCCGCCCGCTCCGCGAGGAAGCGGAGCGCGGGAGCGGCGCTCGCGAACACCCGCTCCAGCTCGGCCGGGTCCAGCCCTACGCCCAGGAAGCGGAGCCGGACGGAGTCGGCGCGGGCGGCCGCCTCGGCGAACCGGGCCGCGGCGAAGCCGAACAGGTAGGTGGAATACGGGCGGTCCTCCCTCCACAGGTGGCGCACGCGCCCGTCCGGGAGGGTGTCGCGCCCCAGGCTGCGCCCGCTCGCGGCCACCTCAAGGCCCGCGGGGAGGACCAGGCGCAGCGTGAGCGCGGCCTTGTCCGCGGGGTCGCTGCGGGACGGCAGCCAGTGCGCCGTGTGGAAGGCGGTGTAGACCTGGTCCGGGCCGAAGTGCATCCCGCGGGTCGGGCGTCCGGAATAGCGGATCCGGAGGACGCTACGGCCGCCCGGACGGAGGGGACGGTCCAGTCGCACCGTCAGCCGCCCCTCCCGAAGCTCGTGCCGCAGGCGCCGCTGGCCCGACCAGACCCCCTGCACCGCCAGCCCGGGCGCGTCCAGCACCAGGGCCGACATCCCCTCGCGCGGCGCCTGCACCTCGACCAGGAGCTCCCCGGCCACGCTGCTGTCGGCGGGGACGACCTGGAGCTCCACGTCGTAGCGCAGCACGTCGGGGCCGCCCTGTCCGGCGGCCGGCGTCGGCGCGGCGTAGAGGATGAGAGGGACCGCGGTCCGGGCGATGGCGGCGAGGAGCCGGCGAGCGCTCAAGGCTGCCCGACCTTGTGCCTCCCGGCGATCGCTTCCGCGGCGGCCTCCTGCAGCAGCCGGGCGGTGCCCACCGGCACCGAGATCCGCCCGCCGGCGCGGCGGGGCAGGCCGACCGGCGACCGCCCGCCGAGCCGGGCCACGACGACCACCGCGGCGAGGTAGGTCCCGAGCGGGGTGGGGTGGAACCCGTCGTGGTCGAGGAGCTGCAGCGAGGGATCGCGCCGCAGGGCGGCCCGGATGGCGTCTCCGACCGGGAGCAGCTCGCCGTCCACGTGCTCGGCGGCGAGCCGGTACGACCCGGAGGCGCGGTCCCAGTCACCGCCGGGCGGGGGCCAGACCATGTACAGCGCCGGGCGGGCGCCCGCGTCGCGCGCCGCGCCCGCGACCACGGCCGACCAGCGCAGGAGGTGCTCGCGGCTCTCCGGCGCGGTGGACGGCCCCTGCTGCATCACGACCACGGACCACCCGCCCCGCGCGACGGCGCCCCGCGCCCGACCCGCGGTCCAGTGGTCCTCCAGGTTCGTGCCGTCCGCCACCACCGCGGAGGTCGGGAGGTCGAGACCCGCCCCGGCGGCGAGCGACGCCACCATCCCCGGCAGGTCGTTCCGCGCGGTGAGGCTGTTGCCGATGAACAGCACCCCTCCCGGCCCGGCTCCGCCGGGTCGCGGCGAGCCCGCCGCACCGCCGGCCCAGCAGGCGAGGAGCAGGGCCAGGGCCGCCGCAGCAGCGGGTCTCGTCCGCAATGCCGTTCGCTTCATCTCCTCTCTCCGCACGCCTCCCGGCGAAGTCCCCGGGCCTACGGCGCCATCCGGGCCGTGCCCCAGGAGGTAGATGGACGCCTCAAGCGCGGCAATGGAGTCGAGGGCGGCGCGCCAGCCGGTCAGCTCGCCGTCGTCTGCAAAGGAGAAGCCGGAGAGGTATGCCTGGTTGCCGTCCTCCCTGCACGGTGGGCACCGGGCCGGTGGGAGACGCTCCCGGTGCGCACGCCGGCCCCCGGCGATCCCCGAACCGCTGCGGGCGGATGGCTCAGCCCGTGTGCGGGGCGGACCGCGAGCGCCCCTGCTGCCGCAGGCCGGCCGGGCGCCGGGGCTCCTGCTGCCGGATCCGGTCCGCCACCTCGCGCTCGACGGCGAAGAAGCAGTCCTCGCCGCCGTCGCGTACGATCCCGCAGGTCACCTCCACCGTCAGGAGCGCACCGTCGCTGACGCGGCGGCGCGTGGCCACCCCGCTCCACCTTCCCTCCCTGCGGACGGTGTCGAGGCCCGCCTCGTACGCGTGGCGTGACTCCGCGTCCGGGAGGAGGCTCTGCACCCGCTCCGGCGGGGCGGCGCCCCCGGCCCCGCCGAAGGTGCGGCGGTGCGCCTCGTTGGTGTACAGGAAGCCACCCGATTCGTCGAAGATGCTCACCGCGGCGTCCAGGTGCTCCAGGGCGGCGAGCAGGAGGTCGTGCTGGCGCTCCCGGCTGCGCTCCGCAGTCGCGTCCCGGGCGACTCCGTGCAGCCCGGTGACCCGGCCTCCCGTCCCGGCGGGAACGAACGTGAAGTGCAGGACCCGCGCGCCCGACAGGCCGTCCCGCACGCGGTAGGCGGCCCGGTGCTCCGGAGTGGGACTCCGGAACAGCTCGGCCAGGTCCAGCTTCGCGCACTGGCGGTCCCACGCGTGGATGAACTCGGAGAGTCCGCGCCCGAGCACGTGGGCGGGCGGAACGCCGAGCAGCCTCCCGAACGAGGCGTTCGCGGCGACGACGTGGCCGCTGCGGGCGAGTACGAACATCCCGTAGGGGGACGCCTCCACCAGGCGCTGGTAGAGGGTGGTGGGCCTCTCCTCCGCGCCACCCGGGCCGCCCCCGCCGCCGATCTCTCCGGTCATCGGTCCTTTCATCTCCCCGCGACGAGCCGCACCGCTGCACCATCACGCGCGGTCGCCGCCACGCGCCGTGCGATGCAGTCTCACCCCGCGCGGACGGGGGTGCAACTCGACAGGGGCCAGGCGTGCACAGGCGTGGCGAACGGTGCCCCGGAGCGACGGCCGGAGGTCGGGAAGAGCCGCCGCGGGGGCGAGGCGGGCTCTCGGCGAGCACTTCCCGCCTGGTCCCGGAAGACTGTCTCGCCCCCGAGCGCCGCCGTTCGTCACCCGGCTGCGCTCCTCGTCACACGGGAGTAGGGCGTCGCCGTCACCCGACGTACCCTGGTGTCCGGCAACGATCCGGGGCCTCCTGCCCGGCGCCCCGACCGAGCTTCCGCGGAGACCGCATGCCCTCACCCGTCCGCCGTGCCCCTGCACGCATCCCCGGCCGCACGCGCCGCCGGGTCCTGCTCCTGGCCCTCTTCCTCGCGGGCTGCGCGTCCGGGGGACGGGGCGGGCCGCCGCCGCAGGCGGGGGCGGCCCCGGACGCCGCGATCCGCGCCGCGATGCACGAGGCGGCGGACGCATGGAACCGCGCCGACCTGGAGGCGCACGTCGCCATGTACGCGGACTCGGCGACGTTCATGACCGGGGCCGGGCCCCGCGTGGGGCGCGTCGTGATCCGGGACGTCCTCCAGCGCGGCTTCTGGAGGGAAGGGCGTCCCCTCCAGTCGCTGCGCTTCGAGGAGCTCCACGTCCGCCCGCTGGGCGCCGGCCACGCGCTGCTCACGGGGCGCTTCGTCCTTTCCGGGGGTGGGCGCGCCGACCAGAGCGGCCGGTTCACCACCGTGTGGGAGCGGACACCCGACGGGTGGCGGATGATCCACGACCACTCCGGGTGATCGCCGCCTCCCGGCGAGGGCCGGCTCCCTGCCTCCACGATCCCGTTCACACCGACCGGCCATGATGCACTCCAGGCGCCGCATCGGCATCGCCGCGCTGCCGCTCCTCGTCTCCCTCGCGCACGGTGCGTGTGCCGCGCGGCCGGACGCGCCCGCCGAAGCCGCGGAGGCCCGGTCCGGGCCGCTCCGGGGCCGGCTCCAGGCGCGCCTCGACTCGCTCCACGCCAGCGGGAGCACTCCCGGCGCGACGGTGGGGATCGCCCTGCCGGACGGCCGGACGATGGGGCTGGCGACGGGGTGGGCGGACACCGCCCGGCGGGTCCGCATGACCCCGGACGCGCAGCTGCTCCAGGGGAGCGTGGGAAAGACGTACGCCGCGGCGGTCGCCATGCAGCTCGTGGCCGAGGGGAAGCTGGACCTCGCCGCGCCCATCTCCCGCTACCTGGGAGGAGAGCCCTGGTTCGACCGGCTCCCCAACGCGCGGGAGATCACCGTGCGGATGCTGATGAACCACACCAGCGGGCTGCAGCGCTACGAGTTCGACGGACGGTTCCTGCGCGACCTGGCGCGCGACCCGTACCGCGAGTGGAGCCCGGAGGCGAGGCTCGCCTACCTGTTCGACAGGGCGGCCCCGTTCCCGGCGGGCGAGGGGTGGGACTACTCCGACACGAACTACATCGTCCTGGGGATGATCATCGAGCGGCTCGCCGGCCGCCCGTACTACGAGGAGCTGCGACACCGGATCCTGGCGCCGCTCCGGCTCCACGGCACCGTCCCCTCCGACCGGCCGCGCCTCGCGCGGCTGGCACAGGGGTACGCCGGCCCCGACAACCCGTTCGGCGGCAACGACGCCATGATCGGCCCCGACGGACGGCTCGCGTTCAACCCGCAGATGGAGTGGACCGGCGGCGGGATCGCTTCCACGGCCGAGGACCTCGCGCGCTGGGCCAGGCTCCTCTACGAGGGGCACGCCTTCGATCCAGCGCTCCTGCCCACCGTGCTGGACGGCGTCCCGGCGAAGCTCGGGCGGGACGCGCGCTACGGCCTGGGAGTCATCCTCCGGCCCACGCCGCTGGGGCCGAGCTACGGCCACAGCGGCTACTTCCCCGGGTACCTCACCGAGGTGATGTACTTCCCGGAGCACCGCGTCGCCGTGGCGGTGCAGTTCAACACCAGCGCACGGGGTTCGCCCGAGCACTCTCCCGCCCGCCTGCTCCTGGAGATGGCGAGGATCGTCGTGGACGAGGCGGGCTCCGGCGGGCGCGCCGGCGCGGGCGAGCAGCTCCCCCGGTGAGCGTCCGGGTCCCCGCCGATGACGGGCGCCTTCCGCCGGCGTCCCGGCACGCCCCCGATCCCGACCGGAGCTCCGCCACCTGGCCGTACCGGGGAAGCGGGATCTTCGAGTACACCCTCGCCGAGCTGCTGTACGCGGAGGCGTGCAGGAGGGCGGGGATCAGGACGCAGGGCGGCTCGCCGGATCGGATCGGAAATCCGCCGGTGTAGGCGAAGCCCCCCGGCGTGCCGCCCTCACGCTGGAGCGTCCCCGGCGGGTCGCAGGCCGCCCCGCTTGTCGTCGGTCCGCCCCAAGAGCATGGCGCCCCACGGGACCGCGAGCGCAGCATTCGTGCGCCGCGCGGACCGATTGGCGCACGGAGACCCGCTCTCCGTGCGTCCGAGCCGGTCGGCGATCCCTGACCACATCTCAATGAGAGGTCGCCCATGTCACGACTCGGAACCGTCCTCGCCCTCGCCGTCTTCACCGCCGCGGCCGCCGGCTGCGACGGCGCGTCCGTCGCGGGCCCGGACGACGCCCCCCGGTTCGCCGAGGACCAGTGCTACAACGACGGCGAGTGCAACCTCAACCCACCGCCGGCGCCGGCCGCGAGGTACTCCTACGGGATCGACCCCGGGCTCGGCCCCACCGTCTCCCCCGGGGGGAACAAGGCCCACTTCCTGTCGGTCTACTCCAGGGCGCACGAGAACGTGGCCGAGTCCTGGGTCACCGCCGAGGTGAACCACTACTACAACTGCAACAACGCCAACAAGTACCCGTACCAGAAGCAGACTTCGGCCGCGTACGGCTCTCCCGCGAGCGTGAGCATCCCCGTCTACTTCTACTACCCCTACAACCAGAAGTACCGGTTGGAGGTGCTCGGCACCCACAGGTTCGTTCCCATGGCGGGCGTCACGGGCGGCGGAACCTTCTCGAAGAGCTACTCGGTCTGCTACTGAGCTTCGTCCACCGGCCGTGGCGTTCGCCCGGCCGGAGTCGAGGCGCGACGTGACGACGCGAGCCCGGCAGCCGATCGGCTGCCGGGC
>DATABU010000796.1:0-2372 GCA_036259415.1 Longimicrobiaceae bacterium | reverse complement strand
CCCCCCCCCCCCCCCCCCCCCCCCCCCCCCCCCCCCCCCCCCCCCCCCCCCCCCCCCCCCCCCCCGTCCGCACTCCGGCGCCCGTCCCCGATCCCCTCTCCCGGAATCGGGAGAGGGTGGCGAGCATCCGGCGAGCCGGGTGAGGGCCGTCCTCGCCGTGTCTCCTCTCCCCTGAACCTCCTGCTTCTCGAATGAGCGGCTTCCCGGAATACGACCGTTACGACGGGCTGGGGCTGGCGGAGCTGGTCCGCGCCGGCCGGGTGACCGCGGCGGAGCTGGCCGAGGAGGCGATCCGGCGGGCGGAGGCGGCGGACCCGGAGCTGCACTTCCTGGTGACCCCGATGTTCGACCGGGGGCGGCAGACGGCGCGCGGGGAGTTGCCGGAGGGGCCGTTCCGCGGCGTGCCGTTCCTTCTCAAGGACCTGCTCCAGGAGCACGCGGGGGTGCGCACCACGGGCGGCTCCGCGGCGCTGCACGGGTACGTGCCGGACCGCGACGCCGAGGTGGTGCGGCGCTTCAAGGAGGCCGGCGTGGTGATCCTGGGGAAGACCAACGTCCCGGAGTTCGGGCTGCTGGCCGTGACCGAGCCGGAGGCGTTCGGCCCCACGCGCAACCCCTGGGACCCGTCCCGCACGCCGGGGGGCTCCAGCGGGGGCTCCGCGGCGGCGGTGGCGGCGGGGGTGGTGCCGCTGGCGGGCGCCAACGACGGGGGCGGCTCCATCCGCATCCCCGCCTCGCACTGCGGGCTCTTCGGGCTGAAGCCCACCCGCGGGCGGGTGCCGTCGGGCCCGTTCTACGCCGAGGTGTGGGAGGGCGCGTCGGTGGACCACGTCCTCACCCGCTCGGTGCGCGACAGCGCGGCGATGCTGGACGCGGTCGCCGGGCCGGACCCGGGCGCCCCCTACACCATCGTCCCGCCCGAGCGGCCGTACCTGGAGGAGCTCCGGAGAGCGCCCGGGCGGCTGCGCGTCGGCTTCTCGACCCGCTCGCCGCTGGGGACGGCGGTGCACCCCGAGTGCGTGGAGGCCGTCCGCCGCGCCGCCGCGCTGCTGGAGGAGCTGGGGCACACGGTGGAGGAGGCGGAGCCGCAGGTGGACGGCCTGGCGCTGGCGCGCTGCTACTTCATCCTCTACTTCGGGCAGACCGCGGCGATGCTCGACCGCATCGACGAGGCGTCGCCCGGGGCCGGCCGTAGGGCGGAGCTCCCCACGCGGGCGCTGGCGGCCATCGGCAGGAGCCTGCCGGCGGGGACGTACGTGCGCTCCCGGCAGCGCTGGAACGACTTCGCCCGCGCCATGGCCGCCTTCCACGCCCGCCACGACCTCTACCTCACCCCCGCCGTCGCCGAGCCGCCGGTGCGCATCGGCGAGCTGGCCCCGCGCCGCGCCGAGCGCCTGCAGATGGAGCTGGTCACCCGCCTCAGGCTGGGGCGCCTGGTCCCCTTCCTCCGCCTGGTGGACCGCCTGGCCACCGACAGCCTGAGCCGCACCCCCTTCACCCAGCTCGCCAACCTCACCGGCCAGCCGGCCATGTCCGTCCCCCTCCACTGGACGCCGGAGGGGCTCCCCGTGGGCGCGCACTTCGTCGCCCCCTTCGGCGACGAGGCCACGCTCTTCCGTCTCGCCGCGCAGCTGGAGGAGGCGCGGCCGTGGTTCGACCGCCGGCCGATCCCTACCGCGGCCGCAGCGTCATCCGGCTGACGACCCGCTCCTCCGCCCTCTCGCGGTCGAGCGGGATGCGCCAGAGGCGGCCCTCGCGCCACATGGGCGTCTGGTCGCGGTAGTGGGGCGAGAAGGGGATCCCCGACTGCCCGGTGGGGATCACGAAGCCGCCGGCCCCGTCCACGTCGCCCATGTCCACCACGTGCCGCTGGCTGGCCCCGAAGCCGTTGACGAAGGGGAGCCGCTGGCCGCCGTACCCCGCCACGTTCACGGTGTACGGGGAGCCCCGGTTGGGGAAGGGGCCGATGGTGAGCCCCAGCAGCCGGTCCAGCGCGGCGACCGACCCCAGCGGGTGCTCCATGCGGGTGACGTGCAGGTCGCCCCAGCTCCGGGCGCCCAGCTCTCCCGCCGCTTCGCGCATCGCCTCCGCGGCCAGCCCGTCCAGCGTCTCCGTCCCCGGCGTGGTCACGTCGTCCACCCAGCGGCTCCCGCCCGCGTCCAGCACCGCGTTCATGGTCGCGCGCGGGAAGTAGACCCGCTCCTCCCCGAACTCGTCGCGTCCGACGCGCCGCCGGAGCGCCTCGTACCAGAGGTAGAAGAGCGCCGCGGCGCGCGAGTCCATGCGCGCCTCGCCGTTCCAGGCGCGCAGCTCCCGCGCGGCGGCCCTGTCGCCCGCGGTTTGCGCGGCGGCGACGGCACGGGGGAGGTAGC
>DATABU010000795.1:0-3783 GCA_036259415.1 Longimicrobiaceae bacterium | reverse complement strand
CGTCGCGCAGCTTCAGGTAGGCCGTCTGGCCGCTCATCAGCAACCCGGAGCCCGGCATCACGTTCACCGTGGTGACCCCGCCGGCGCGCGCCCGGCGGATCCCGGGGTTGCGGGGGTCGATGGTGTCCAGGATGCGCACGGCCGGGTGGAGCGGCGCGGACTGGTCTCCCCCGTCGCCCCCACCGATGTGGGAGTGGGTGTCCACCAGCCCCGGCATGACGGTCTTGCCCGTGAGGTCGTGCACCTCGGCGCCCGCGGGCACCGCGGTGCCGGGGCCGCCCACCGCGACGATCTTCCCCCCCTGGACGACGAGCACGCCGCCGGGGATGGGCGCGGAGGAGATGGGGAGCAGGGTGGCGCCCCGGAAGACCTGGGCGCGCTCCTGCCCCGCCAGCGGCGCGGCCAGGCCGAGCGCCGCCGCGACGAGGAGGCGTGGGATGGTTCTCTGCATGCCGGTGCGTGCTCCGTGGGGGGATGGTCGCGGGCGGGAGACCGGAATATACGCCGCCCCCGGGGCGAGAAAAAGGCGGCGCCGTCCCGCGACAGCGCCGCCCTTCCCCTCCCCCGCCGGCCGGCTACGCCTTGAGCCGGATCCAGATCACCTGCACCGCGTGCCCGTTCACCTGGATGGTGTCCTGCTTGAAGACGTTGATCGCCTCGATGCGGTCCGGGGTGAGCGAGTCCGGCTCCACGTCGGCGGCGAGGCCGGAGCGGAGCACGGCCCCGTCGGCGCCGACCACGAACCAGAGCGGCTCGTCCGGGACCCGCCCGCCTGCCACCTCGGGGTGGCGCTGCCGGATGGCCGCCACCACCGTCGCGGGGTCCACCGGCGGAACGTGGCCCGCCGCGGCGGACGACCCGCCGCCGGCGACCGTGACGCGCTCCCCGTTCACGCTGACGCGCGCGCCGGACCCGCTGCTCGGGGCGACCCCCCGCGCGACCGGCGGTCCCTGGACGACGGCGGTCCCGCCGGAGACGGCCGCCCCGTCCGCGCTCCGTACCCGGACCTTCGCCCCGCCCTCCGCCGGCGGGGCAGCGGGGTCGCGCAGCTGCACCCAGATCACCCCCAGCGGGTCGGGACCGATCTCCCCCGCCCTGAACTTGGTGACCTCCACCGTCTCGATCTGCCCGGGGTCGAGGTCCAGCTCGTCGGCGCTGCTCATGCGGAACTCGGAGCGCCGGGCGGGGACGGCGGCCACGCCCCCTTCGGCGCGGACCCGAACGCGGGCTCCCTCGCCCTCGCCCGGCGCCGCCCCCGTCGCGACGAAGGTCCCGCTCCTCCCCCGGGTGCTGCGCACCACCTCGCCGCGGTGGTCCACCACGAAGAGGACGTGGTCGCTGCCCTCCATCCCGCGGGTGAGCACGTCGGGGAAGTGCCGGGCCACCAGCTCGCGCGCGCCGGTCCTGGCGCGGACCGCGCCGTCGGGGGCGTCGGCGGCGGAATACACCCGCTCGGTGGGTGCGGGGGCGATGGAGGTGGGCGCCGGCGCCTCGCAGGCGGCGGCGGCCAGCCCCAGGGCGAGCGCGCCGAAGCCCGCGGCGCGGAGGCGGGGGGAACGATCACGAGGCATGGTCATGACGCGGATCCTCCTTTCCAGGAACGAAGTGGGTTCGGAGAAGGCGGCGGCGGCCAGGGGGGAGCCGCAGGCGCGGCGCCCGACCTCCAGCAGGAGCGAGCCGTAGGCGCGCACGTCGGCGCGGCGGCGGAGCACGCGGGCGTCGCAATCGATCTCCACGGCGAGCCGGAGGCGGCGGAGCTGCCACCAGACGGCGGGGTTCCACGGGACCAGCACCAGGGCGGCGAGCCCCGCGGCGAGCAGGCGGGGATCCCCCGCCCGGAGGTGCTCCAGCTCGTGCTCCAGGAGCAGGTCGCGCCGGGCCGCATCGGCGCCGGCGGCCCACTCAGGGAGCACGATTCGGCTGCGGAAGAGGCCCACCACCGCCGGGCCGGTGTCGCGCGACACCAGCACGGGGACGCCGGCCAGCTCCTCGACGCGCCAGCGGGCGCGCCGCCATCGCCAGCAGCCCCAGGAGGGTGGCGGCGGAGGCCGCGCCCCAGGCCAGCAGGAGCGGCCGGTCCAGCGCGGAGAGGTCCACGCGCCGCGGCGCGGGCGTCCGCAGCGGCAGGTCGTCCCACGAGACGCGCTCACCCGCGGCGGCCGGAGCGGCCGTGCGGGGGAGCGGCACGGGCGCGGCCTCACGCGGGAGCAGGCGCCCCGCCGCGGGGACCGCCAGCGTGAGCAGCATGGCCGCGGCCCACGCCCAGCGGGTGGGGAGGGCGCACGCCCGGAGCGCCCGCTCCAGCGCCAGCGCGCCGAGGGAGAGCACCAGCCCCACGGCGGCGCAGTACACGATCCAGTGGGCGATCATCGCGCGTCCTCCTCTCCCTCCAGGCGCTCGTCCAGGAGGCGGCGCATGCGGCGCAGCTCCTCGTCCGATAGGCGGCGGTCGGAGACCAGGTGGGTGAGCAGCATCTCCGGCGAGTCCTTGAATAGCTTGTGCAGCACGCGCCGCAGCGCGCTCTTCCCCGCCGCCTGCCGCTCGACGCGGGGGAAGTAGCGGTGCGCCCGCCCCTCCTCCTCGTGCCCCACGTACCCCTTCTCCTCCAGGGTGCGCAGCACGGTGAGCACGGTGGTGTACGCGAGCTCGTCGGAGAGCCGCTCGCGCACCTCCGCCACCGTGGCGGAGCCGGTCTCCCAGAGCACGTCCATCACGTCCAGCTCCCGTTCGGTGAACGAGACTTCCATCGGGGCCTTCCCAGGCTGGGGTGTTCTACTAGTCTTATAGTAGATAGTAATCCGCCGCGCCCCGGCTGTCAACTACGTTTTTAGTAGGTGCCGACGTGGGCGATGCACGGCTCTTGCGGACGTCCGGCCCGCGGCGCTCCTCTGGCAGCGCCCAGGCAGGTACGACCACCGACCGAGGGGAGAGAGAATGAGGAACCGGGTGATCGGGATGGGGGTGCTGGCGCTCGCCGCGGCGGGGTGCGTCACGACGGCCGCCTCGTCGCGCGAGGACACCACCGCGGCGACGGTGCGCTTCGTGGACGCGCAGGGGCAGCCGGCCGGGATTGCCGTGCTCACCGAAGCCGAGGACGGCGTGCGCATCAACGTGAACGTCCGCGGGCTCCCGCCGGGGACGCACGGGCTGCACGTCCACGAGAACGGGGTCTGCGATCCGCCGGACTTCACCACCGCCGGGGGACACTACAACCCCACGGGCCGCCAGCACGGGACGCAGAACCCGCAGGGCCCGCACGCGGGCGACCTCCCCAACCTGACGGTGGACGCGAACGGAGCGGGGACCCTGGAGACGGTGGCCGAGGGAGTCTCGCTGAGCGGCCAGAACCCGCTGCTGAAGCAGGGCGGCACCGCGCTGGTGGTGCACGCCACCGCCGACGACCACCGCACCGACCCCTCCGGCAACTCGGGCGCCCGCATCGCCTGCGGGGTCGTCACGGAGCAGTAGGAGGACACTCCGGGCGTGGGATCCGGGTGGACGGGAGGTGAACGGCGGGATGGGCGGCCCCTCGCTGGCGCTCGGGTAGGGCTGCGGCTCCGTTGGGCGGGACACTACTCCGCCCAACCGAGGCGAGCCCCGCGCAGTGCCTCTGAACTGCGGTGCCCGCGGGGCTCGCTCTTCTACCATGCTGCGCTCCCGTTTCGTCCGACAGGATCGGCGCAGCCGGTGTATGACTCACGCGGGCCACCAGTTGGGGGCAGACCTGCGGGGGTTCGAAGGTGGGGGCGGCCGAGGCATCCTGAATGGAAACGTGGGGCGGGG
>DATABU010000794.1:0-3192 GCA_036259415.1 Longimicrobiaceae bacterium | reverse complement strand
CGTCAGCAGCAGCACCATCTTCGTCGCCGGGAGCGCGCTGGGCGCCACCGCCCACTCCGAGAGCGTGTGCTGGTCCCCGCCGTAGCCGCGGCCGACGGAGACGGCCGGGACCCCCCGCACCACCGCCGCGTTGGCGTCCGTAGAGCCGGTGGGCAGCGCCTCCGACTCGATCCCCAGGAACCGGTGCACGTCCACCGCGGTCTGCACCAGCGGGTGCGCGCGCCGGTCGCGCAGCATCTCCTCCGTGCCGCCGGCGCGGTTGCGGGTGACCACCTCCCGCTCCCAGCGCACCCCGTGCGCCTCCGCCGCCGCCCGCACCCGCGCGGTGATCTCCGCGTCCAGCGAGTCCAGCACCGCGGGGTTCACCGAGCGCAGGTCCATGGTGAAGGAGACCTCCTCGGGGATGGCGTTGAAGATCTTCCCTCCGTCCACCATCCCCACGTTGAAGACGGTGTGCCCCCGCCCCTGCGGGACGCGCAGCTCGTAGACCGAGCGCACCGCGTCGGCCAGCGCCCGCACCGGGTGCGGCTTCCCCGTGGAGGTGTTGGTGTGCGAGCCCTCGCCGCGGAAGGTGTAGCGCGTCCAGTAGATCCCCAGCGCGCCGTACATCACCGGCCCCAGCCCCCCGTCCACCGCCACCAGCACGTCCGCCGCGCCCGGGTTGCGGGCCAGCCAGTAGTCCATCCCGTGCAGCCCCAGCTCCTCCTGTGTGGTGCCGATGAAGAGCACGTCCCCGCGGGTGCGGATCCCGGCGTGGTTCATGGCCCGCGCCATCGCCAGCAGGTTCGCCACCGACGCCGAGTTGTCGAAGATCCCGGGCGCGCGCAGCGTGTCGCCCTGGCGCCGCACGGTGACGTCGGTGTCCAGCGGGTGCACGGTGTCCAGGTGCGCCGCCAGCGCCACCGTGGGCCCGCCGCCCGTGCCCCGGCGCCGGCCGACCACGTTGCCGATGGAGTCGGTGGTCACCTCCAGCCCCGCCGCCTGCATCTGCTCGCGCACGTAGGCCGCGCGGGCCTCCTCGTGGCGCGAGGTGCCGGGGATCTCGGTGATGCGAACCCACTCCTCCACCTGGCGGGGAAAGTTCCCCTCCAGCCAGGTGAGCGCGTCGCGCACGGCGGGGCGCTGCGCCAGGCGGGGGGAGAAGCTGCTGGGGTGGCGCTCCTGGGCCGCCAGCGGCGCGCAGGCGGCGAGCAGCAGCATGGCGGTGCCGAGGCTCCGGGCGGCGGGGGTGCGCATGCGGGACCGGGGGACGGGGTGGACGGAGAGCGTCCCGGGAAGGTGCGCGGGCGGGGCGGGAGGCCGCAAGCCCTCCTTGCCGTGGCGGCGCCCGCGCGTTCTCTTGGGGCAGCAGCGCGGGCGGGGCGCCCGCGCACCCCTACCCGCGGAGGAGGAGAGCCCGTGAGCATCACCCACGTCGGCGCGGCGAGCGTCTGGGTGCACGACCTGGACGGCGCGCTGGACTACTACACCCGAGTCCTGGGGCTGTCGCTGGACCGCACCTTGGGCGAGAAGCCGCGGCCGCGCATGGCGTGGCTCCGCTTCCCCGAGGGCCGCGCGATCATCATCCTGTCCGAGGCGCGCCCCGGGATGGGCGCCGAGCGGGTGGGCGGCTTCACCGGCCTGGTGCTGGACGTGGACGACGCCGAGCGCACCTGCCGGGAGCTGGAGGAGCGCGGCGCCCGCTTCGCCGCCCCGCTCCGGGCCGACGAGGACGCCTTCCGCGCCGTGGTGCGCGACCCCGACGGCAACGACCTCCTCCTCTTCCAGCCCCGCGACGAGGCCGACCGCCACTGAGCGGGGGCCGTCACTCCAGCGAGAAGGTCACCCGCACCACGGCGGTGATGTCCTTCTCTATGGAGGACACGTCGTTGATGCCGTAGTCGCTCACCTCGGTGGAGTTGCGCGGGGTGATCTGGAAGACGCCCATGCGCGCGCTCCGCACCTCCCCGATCCCGCTCCCCGCGCTCTCGGCGATGGCGGCGGCGCGCTCCCGCGCGTCGCGCGTCGCCTCGGCCAGCATCTGCGTGCGGATCTCCGGGAGCCGCGTGAACAGGTACTCCGGCGGGCTGGAGACCAGGGGGACGCCCTGGTCCACCAGCTCGTTGGCGCGCTCCACGAGCGCGGTGAGGCCGTCCACGTCCGGCGAGCGCACCTCGTACGTCTGGGTGAGGCGGTAGCCCACCAGCTCCCCGGAGTCCATCCCGTTGTCCAGCAGCCGGTTCAGGCGCAGCGTCTCCAGGGGGCGCACGGTGACGAGGGAGTCGGGGAGGCCGCTCGTGCGCAGGAAGCCGCGCACCCGCTCCGCGTCGCCGCGTACGCCGGCGTAGGCTTCCTGCAGCGTGGGCGCCTGTCCGCTCACCGACAGGCGCCAGACGGCGAAGTCGGAGCGGATGGGGCGGCGGGCGGAGCCGGTGACCTCCAGCTGGTCGCCGGAGCGGCGGGCGTCGCGCACAGCGCCCGCGCCCACGGCGGCGGAGGCCACCAGGGCGAGGGCCAGCGCGATCATGCCCCAGAAGAGCTGGGGGAAGCGCTCGGACATGGCCGGGACGGGAGAGGGTGTGCCCGCCGGGGCGGCGGGGGGACGGGTGTCCGGAGCGGATCCCGTTGCGCGGCAGCGACTTCGCCGGGGCGGCGCGGGACCCCCGGGATTGCTGTCGGGTATGTCTACCGGAGACCCCCCGAGAACGTTCCGACATGCCCCTGCCCGCACGACTCGCCGTCCTGATCGCTGCCGCGCTCGCCCTGCTGGCGGGGTGCGGCGCCCAGCCCCCGGAGCCCTCCCCGCCCGACGCGGTGCGGGAGCTGCGCGCCGGGCGCCGGTTCGCGGCGGCGCTCATCCGGAAGACGCGCGGGATCGAGGATCCCGACTCGGTGACGCCGGAGGCGGCGCTGGCCGTCGTGTACCTGGAGCGGCTGCGGCTGGGGCTGGGGAGCCCCTTCCGCATGGCGGAGCAGGCGGCGGTGGACCCCCGCCTCTCCGACACCCTGCGGACGCGCCTGGCGTGGGCGCTGCTGGCGCGGGCGCTGGACGAGCGTGCGTACGAGGTGGCCCCGGAGACGCTGGACCCGCTGGGGAACGGGCCCTGGAGCCCCCCGCGCCGGGACGGCGCCTGGCACCTGGAGCAGATCGCGCAGGCCGTGGAGCGGGCCGGCGACCCGCGGGCGGCGGAGCGCGGCGTGCGCATGGCGTAC
>DATABU010000793.1:0-5322 GCA_036259415.1 Longimicrobiaceae bacterium | reverse complement strand
CCCCCCCCCCCCCCCCCCCCCCCCCCCCCCCCCCCCCGCTGCGTCCAGGCCGGCGAGGCGGCTACTTGTTCTTGACCGTGACCTCGAACTGCCCGGCGGTGGTGGCGTCCTTCTCCTGCACGGTGATCCGCACCCGGAAGGTCCCCGCCGAGCGGTAGACGGTGCTCACGGTGGTGGACTGCGTGCAGTTCTCCACGCGCGTCACCGAGTCGTTGCCCCAGTTGATGGTGCAGCTCCAGGCGTCCTGGCCGGGGTCGGTGAAGATCGACCCCAGCGTGAAGGTCTGGTTGAGGCTCGCCCGGGCGGCGGCGACCGTGAGGGTCGGCGCGACGTTCGCGATGGTGGCCGTCGTGGTCGCGACGGCCGACAGGCCGCTCGGGTCGGTCACCGTGAGCGTGACCGTGTAGACGCCGTTGTCCGCGTAGGTGTGCGACGGCGTCGCGCCGGTCCCCGTGCTCCCGTCACCGAAGCTCCAGGCGTAGGTCAGCGCCTTGCCGTTGGGGTCACGCGACGCGCTCCCGTCGAAGCTCACGGGCGAGCCCTCGCTCCCGCTCACCGCCGCCCCAGCCGACGCCACCGGCGGCGCGTTCGGGTCCACCCCGGCCACCGCGCGGTAGGCGTTGATGCGGCCGACGCCGAACTCCGGGTCCCACCCGGCCGGCCCCAGGTCGTCCACCGAGCCCTTGATGCGGGCCAGCACGGCGTCCGCGCTGGTCATCCCCGTGGCGTAGAGCAGCGCCGCCAGCCCGGCCACCTGCGGGGTCGCCATGGAGGTGCCGGCCTTCCACCCGTAGCTGCCGTCGCTGGTGAAGGTGGTCGCCAGGATGTAGCCGTTCGGGGTGCCCAGGGGGTTGCTGTCGCCGCCCGGGGCCGACAGCTCGATCTGGGCGCCGTAGTTGGAGTAGCTGGCGCGCGTGTCGCTCCAGCCGGTGGCGCCGACCGCCACGCACTCCGCGAAGCGCGCCGGGAAGGATATCCCCGGGTAGTTGTCGTTGCCGGTCGAGCAGAAGGGGAGCACGTCCTTGGAGCGGGCGTACCGCAGCGCCGCCAGCTGGGCGGCGGAGCCGGCGGTCGCCGCCGGGCTGCCGCCGAGGCTCAGGTTCAGCACGTCGGCGCCGTTGTCCGTCGCCCACACGATGGCGTCCGCCGTGGACGAGCTGGGGCAGCTCGTGCCGATGATCGGCTGGCCGCCCGCGTCGTAGCCGGTGATGTACAGGTCGCAGGACTTGGCGTTGATCAGCTTGACGTTGGCGCCGTACGCCACACCGGCCACGCCCAGGCCGTTGCTGCCGTGCGCCGCCGCGATCCCGGCGACGTGCGTGCCGTGCCCGTTGCGGTCCTCGATCAGGGTGGCGGGGTAGCCGGTGGCGAAGTTGCGCGCGGCGATCACCTTCCCGGCCAGGTCGGCGTGCGTCGCGCGGATCCCGGTGTCGATGATGCCGATCACCGCGGCGCCGGCGAAGTCCGCGCCCAGGTAGTCGTGGGCCTCCATCCAGTCGATGTCCGCGTCGACCTGGCCGGTCTGGTCGATCAGCGCCCCGTTGGCGCCGCGGATGGCGCCGTCGTTGTGGAGGTCCCACTTGTACCCGAAGAACGGGTCGGCGGGCCCCTCGCAGCTCCCCACCTCGCAGGGGACCACCGCATACAGGTAGTCCGGCTCGGCGAACTCCACGTTGGGGTTGCGGGCCAGCGCCGCGGCGATGGTCATCTCCTTGCCCGCGGGCACCTTGAGGACCCAGGTGCGCTCCAGGAGCATCTTGCGCTCGGGGGCGGCGCCGTTCGCGTTGGCGATGCCGGCGTGGTCGGAGCCGGGCCGGAAGCGGACGACAAGGCGGCCGGGGAGGTATGCCTCGGCCTGCTGCCCGCCGCGGGCGAGCGAGGGGCCGGCGGGGGCGTCGAGCGCGGTCGGACCCTCGTCGGAGCAGCCGGCCAGGAGCGCGGCGCCGAGCGCCAGGGACAGGATGGAGCGGTTCTTCATCGGGCGGGACCCATGGAGAGGAGGTGGTGCCGGTGCTCGCGCCGGCGCGCGCCTCCCATTGCGGCCGGACGATCTCGGCGCGTGCCGAGACTCCTGGCTTTGCGGACCGGCCTCGCGGCCGGGGTGCCCTCGCGGGAGCGAATTTTCCGGGACGATCGACGACGTGCGCGGGATCCGCGCGGGCAGGCTTCGCGAGCGGTCCGTGAGCCGGGCTCAGCGAGGCGCGGAAGCTATACGGGAACCGGCCGGACGTCAAGTGGTCGCAGTGGGCGGAAAGCAAAACGGCGCAACAAGATACAGCGACGCGCGTCCGCCCGGCTCCCCCTGTGGCTCCCCGCGCGGTAGATTCCCCCGCCATGGACAACCTCACCCACACCCTGGTCGGCGCCGCCATGGGCGAGGCGGGGCTGAAGCGCCGCACCGCGCTCGCCACGCCGACGCTCCTCCTGGGCGCCAACCTCCCCGACCTGGACGCCGCCGCCTACCTCTGGGGCGGGCTGGCGGCGTTCGAGTGGCGGCGCGGCTGGACGCACGGCGTGGTCGCCTGGGGGGTGCTCCCGCTCCTGCTGGCCGGCGCCGTGCTTGGCGCCGCGCGGCTGGCCGAGCGCCGGGGGTGGCGCTCGGCGCGCGCCGTGCGCCCGCGGCAGGTCCTGCTCCTGGCCGCGCTGTCGGTCTGGTCGCACCCCTTCCTCGATTGGCTCAACACCTACGGCGTTCGCCTGCTGATGCCGTTCTCGCGGGAGTGGTTCTACGGCGACACGCTCTTCATCGTGGACCCGTGGCTGATCCTGGCGCTGGGGGCGGGGGTGGCGCTCGCCCGGCGCGCGGAGGGGAAGGGGAAGCCGCGCCCCGGGCGCCCGGCCCGCGCCGCGCTCGCCGTGGCGGGGGTGTACGTGGCGCTCAACTTCGCCGGGACCCGGGCGGCGCTCCGCACCGTCGAGGCTGCCGTCCCCGGCGCGGGGCGCGTCCTCGCCGGACCCGTGATGCTCGACCCCACCCGGCGGGAGCTGCTGGTGGAGCGGGGCGGCGTCTACCGCCTGGGGAGCTTCGGGCTGCTCCCCGGGAGCGGCTGGGCGCTGGACGGGCCGGAGATCGCCTCCGGCGCCGGGGGCCCGGCCGCCCGGCTGGCCCGCGCCACGCCGGAGGGGAGCGCCTTCCTCCGCTGGGCGCGCTTCCCCTACTTCCGTGCTGAGGGCGACACCCTGCGCATCGCGGACGCGCGCTACTTCGGGCCGCGGGGGAGCTGGGCGAGCGTCGCGGTGCCGTTCCCGGCCGCCGGGGCGGGGGAGGGGGCCCGGTGAGCGTGTACGACGCGATCGTGGTGGGCGCCGGCGCCATGGGGAGCGCCGCGACGTACCGGCTCGCCCGGCGGGGCGCCCGCGTGCTGGCGCTGGACGCGCACGCGCCGCCGCACCGGATGGGCTCCACGCACGGGGGCACCCGCATCATCCGAAGCCTACTACGAGCACCCGCTCTACGTGCCGCTGGTCCGCCGGGCCTACGAGCGCTGGGCGGAGACCGAGCGGGAGAGCGGCCGCACCCTCTTCGTCCGGACGGGCGGGCTGATGGTGGGGGAGGAGGAGGGCGAGCTGGTGGCGGGCGCGCGGGCCAGCGCGCTGGAGCACGGCATCGAGCACGACCTGCTGGCCCCGGACGAGCTGCGCCGCACCTTTCCGCAGTTCCGGGTTCCGGAGGGCCAGGTGGCGCTGCGGGAGCACCGCGCCGGGATCCTCTTCCCGGAGGTGTGCGTGGAGGCGCAGCTCGGGCTGGCGCGGAGGCACGGGGCGGAGCTGCGCTTCGGCGAGGCCGCGACGGGCTGGACCGCCGGCGGCGCGGGGGTGGAGGTGGCCACCGCGGCGGGGACGTACCGCGCCGCGCGGCTGGTGCTGGCGGCCGGCCCCTGGATGCCGGAGCTGCTGGGGCCGCTGGAGCTCCCGCTGCAGGTGGAGCGGCAGACCTTCCACTGGTACCGCCCGGCGGAGGAGCCGGCGGCGTACGGCCCGGCGCGGCTCCCCGTCGCGCTGTGGGAGCACTCGCCGGGCCGGATCATCGCCACCTTTCCCGACTTCGGCGGGGGCGTCAAGGCGCAGGTCCACCACGAGGGCGCCCTCACCACCTGCCGCGAGGTGCTCCGCGAGACCACGGCGGAGGACGAGGCGCCGGTGCGCGGGCTGCTGGGCCGCCTCCTCCCGGGCGCGTCCGGGGAGCTGGTGGACACCTCCGTCTGCCTGTACACCAACACCCCGGACGGGCACTTCGTCCTCGACCTGCACCCGGCGAGCCCGCGGGTGGTGGTCGCCAGCCCGTGCAGCGGCCACGGCTTCAAGTTCGCCAGCGCCATCGGCGAGGCCGTCGCCGCGCTCGCCCTGGACGAGCCCTACCCGCTGGACCTCGCCCCCTTCTCCATCCACCGCTTCGGCCGTACCCCGCCGGCCGGGTAGGCGGACCCCGCCCGCAGCCCGAAGACCAGCCCCCGCGCCGTGCTCCCCAGGATCGCCGCCTCCTCGCGCAGCGCCTCCAGCCGCCCCGTGTCCGCCGGGCGCGCCGCCCGGGCCAGGCGGAGGAGGAGCCACCTCGCCAGCACGGGGAGGGCGTACGCGTCGCCCTGGCGCAGCCAGATCCCGCAGGCGGCGCCCATCCCGTGTCCGTAGAGCGGGCGCCGCGCGCGCCGGTCGGCGGCGGTCTGCCGCTCGTGCAGCACCAGCGCGTCCGGCTCGTAGCGCACCCGGGCGCCGGCGCGGAGCAGCCGGTAGAAGAGGTCCATGTCCACCCCCCCCTGCCCGGGGGAGCCGGGCCCCAGCCGCTCGTCGCACCCGCCCACGCGCAGGTACCACTCGCGCGTCAGCGCGAAGTTGTTCCCGCTCCCCACGTGCCAGGGGACCTGCCGCCCCCGGAAGTCGCGGCGCACGGTGCTGGTGCGGGTGGACACGGGGAGCCGCCTCTCGCCCGAGGGCTCGGCGGCGAGCACGCGCCCGGCGAGCACGTCCACCTCCCCCGCGGCGAGGGTCCGGGCGACGGCCGCGAGCCACCCCGGGTCGGGGATGCAGTCGTCGTCGGTCACCGCCACCGCGGGGGCGGACGCCGCGAGCACGCCCGCGTTCTGCGCGGCCGCCAGCCCTCGCGGCTCCTGCGGCAGGTAGACGACGGGCCACCCCTCCGCCCGCAGCGGCTCCACCACGGGGGCGGCCGAGCCGCCGCGTCCCTGGTCCACCACCACCAGCTCCGCGGGGCGGGCCTCCCCGGCGCGGAGCGCGGCAAGGCAGCGGCCCAGCGCGTCCGGCCGGTCGCGCGTGCAGATCACCACGGCCACGGGCACCGCGGCGCTCACCGCCCCCGTCCCCGGC
>DATABU010000792.1:0-3722 GCA_036259415.1 Longimicrobiaceae bacterium | reverse complement strand
TCGGGGTGGGTGCCGAGCGCGCGCGCGGCGTTGATGCGCACCGCGGCGCTGGTGTCGGCGAGCGCGGCGAGGAGGACCCGGCGCGCCTCCGCGGCCCCGAGCGAGGACGAGTCGGCGAGCGGCGCGGCGAGCCCGCGCAGGGCGAAGGAGCGCACGCGCCAGTCGGGGTCCGCGGCGAGGCGTGCCAGCGCCGGGGCCGCGGCCGGGTCGGGGCGGCGGGTGAGGGCGAACGCGGCCCGCCAGCGCAGCTCCGGGTCCGGAGACTCGATCCACCGCGAGACGGGGGCGCTGTCGGCGGGGCGCGGGAACTTCCACGCGGCGAGGAGCGCGTGCCGCACGGCCGGCGCCGCGACGGAGTCCCCGGCGGGCGCGCTCCCCAGGAAGCCCTCCACCGCGGCCCGCCCCCGCGCGGTCGCCAGCTTGCCGAGCGCCGTGGCCGCTTCGCCCGCGACCGTCGGCGCGACGGAGGCGCGCTCCGGCGTCACGACCGGGACCAGCGCGGGGACGGCCGCGGTGTCGCCCAGGATTCCCAGCGCGAAGGCGCCGGTGGCGGCCACCGCGGTGTCCGGGTCGGCGAGGAGGCGGACCAGGGTGGGGAGCCCGCGCGGGTCGCGGATCCGGCCGGCGGCCAGGGCGGCGCGCCGACGCAGCTCCGGGTTCGGCGACGCGGCGGCCGCTTCCAGCGTGGCGAGGTCGAGCTGCCGCCGGTCCTCCATCATCAGCAGGTCCGCCGCGGCGTCCAGCTCCGCGTCGGTGGCGAGCTGGCGAGCGGGCGCCAGCGAGGCGGCGGAGCGCGCGGGGGCGCCGGGAGTGGCCGCGGCGCACGCGGAGAGCGCCGCCGCGAGGAGGACCGGGACCGCGGGGATCCGCTTCAAGCGACGGCTCCTTGGGTTGCGAGAGCGCCGCGCAGCGCGGCGAGCATGTCGGCGGGGAGCTTCTGCGGGCTCCCGACCCGGTTCAGCGCCACCAGGGTGATGCGCGCGGTGACGAGCCGCTCCGGCCCCTCCCCCTCCACGCGGGTGATGAGGTAGCCGAACTCGACCGTGCGCGAGCGCACCTGCTCCACCCAGGTCTCCACCCGCACCCGGTCGTCGTAGCGCGCCGGCGCGTGGTAGCGCATGGCCACGTCGGAGACGGCCAGGAAGATCCCGTCGCGCTCCAGCTCGGCGTACGACTTCCCCAGCCCGCGGATCAGCTCCGTGCGCCCCACGTCGCACCACGCCAGGTAGTGCGCGTGGTAGACGACGCCCATCTGGTCGGTCTCGGGATAGCGGACGCGGATCTCGACGGCGGTGCGGAGGCGCGGCTCGGACACGGCGCGGCGGTCGGTGGACGGATGGTCGCGGGCACGAGCGCGCCCGGAGCGGCGCGGTCGGATTGTACCGGCGGGCGCGGGACGTGTCAAACGGCAGCCCCCACCCGGCTCGCTGAATGCTCGCCACCCTCCCCCGTTCCGGGGGAGGGGCATCTCTCGGGCGGGGCAGACGGCGGAGTGCCCCCTCCCCCGCGGGCGGGAGAGGGGTGAACACACCGCCTGCTCCAACTGGGCGCCCGCGTGAGGGATGCGAGCGCGATGCGGCGAGACCCGCCGGCCGTTTGGCGGGGCTCGCCTCCGTTGGGCAGCGTAGTCTGCTGCCCTACGGAGCCGCAGCCCGACCCGAGCGCCAGCGAGGGGCACGCCCGACCCTACTCTCACCAGCAGTTGTCGCGATCGCGACGTGCTGGTACCTTGCCGCCCCTATGAGCGACCTCCCCTACCTGATCGTCTCCGACACGCACCTCGGCGCCGTGCCGCGCGAGACCGAGGCAGCGTTCCGCGCCTTCCTGAGAAGCCTCCCGGGGACCGCGTCCGGCCTGCTGATCAACGGCGACCTGTTCGACTTCTGGTTCGAGTACCGGACCGTCATCATGCGGGACCACTACCGCACCGTCGCGGCGCTCGCGGACGTGGTGGAGGCCGGCGTCCCCGTGTCATTCGTCGGCGGGAACCACGACGGCTGGGCGGGGAGCTTCCTGCGGGACGAGGTGGGGATCGAGCTGCTGGACGGCCCGACCGAGCTGGAGCTTGCGGGGCGCCGGACGCTGGTGGCGCACGGAGACGGCGTGGGCGCGGGCGACTACAAGTACCGGGCGCTGAAGAGCGTCATCCGCAACCGCCTGGTGGTGGGCGCCTTCCGCTGGCTGCACCCGGACCTTGGGACGCGGCTGGCGTGGAGCGCCTCCACCACCGAGCACAAGGCCGACACCGGCGACGCGCACAGCAGGGGGCGCGCGGCGTTCATCCAGGAGTGGGCCGAGGAGCGGCTGCGCGCCGACCCGCGCCTGCGGCTGGTGGTGGCCGGGCACGCGCACGTGCCGGCGGTGGTGGAGGTGGAGCCGGGGCGCTTCTACGCCAACGCGGGGGACTGGATCCGGCACTTCACCTACCTGGCGCTCCCCGCCGGCGGGGGCCCGCCCGAGCTGCGCCGCTGGCCGGCGCGGGAATAGACGGAGGGGCTCAGACCGCGACGCCCTCCACCACGGCCGGCTCCGGCCAGAGCCGCGCCACCACCTCCCCCACCTCGGCGGGGTCGCCGGTGGTGAGGATCCGCACCCGCCCCGGCCCGCCCTGCGCGAGCATGCCCCGCTCCTCCAGCACGCGCGCCGTTTGCCGGGCGATGGCGGGGGCGCTGTCCACCAGGCGCACGTCGGGGCCCAGCACCCCGGCGATGGCGTCCCCGAGGAAGGGGTAGTGCGTGCACCCCAGCACGAGGGTGTCCACCGCGGCCTCGCGGAAGGGCGCGAGCACCGGCTCCAGCACGCCCCGCACTTCCGCTCCGCCGAACTCCCCCTCCTCCACCATCTCCACCAGCCCGGTCCCGGGCCGGACGACCACCTCGACGCCGTCGGCGTGCTCGCGCAGCAGCCGGGCGAAGCGCTCGGAGGCCAGCGTCCCCTCGGTGGCGAGCACGCCGATGCGCCGGGCCCGGGTGTCGCGCACGGCGGGCTTCACCGCCGGCTCCATCCCCACCACGGGGATGCGCAGCTCCTCGCGCAGCGCCTCCAGGGCCGCCCCCGAGGCGGTGTTGCAGGCGACCACGAGCACCTTGGCGCCGCGGGCCTCCAGCCAGCGGCCGATCTCCAGCGTGCGCGCGCGGACCTGGTCGCGCGGCCGCGGGCCGTACGGGCAGAAGGCGCTGTCGGCGAGGTAGAGGAGCTGCTCGGCGGGGAGGCGGGAGCGGATCTCGCGCAGCACCCACAGTCCGCCCAGACCCGAGTCGAAGACCGCGACCGGCGCCGCTGCGGTCAAGGGCGCCTCCCCACGGGGAGAGTCACCCGCAGCTCCGCGCCCCCGGTGCGGCCGGGGACCACGCCGATGCGCTCGTCGAAGTCCACCAGGTGGGCGGCGACGAAGGCGTCGGCGGCGTTGAAGAGCAGGAGGAAGCCCGACAGGGTGATCCAGTCCTCCATCTGCTCCTCGCGGGAGTTGACCAGGCCGGTCTGCTGGTCCTCCTCCAGCTCGCCGATCTCGCGCAGGTAGGACTGGTTGCGGCGGGCGTAGTGGAGCTTGCGCTGGCTCTTGTAGACCATCCAGAGGCTCGCGGTCTCCAGGGCGAAGTAGACGGCGCCGCGCCCCGGCGACCCCACCGCCGACTGCCCCCACCCGGGGAGCACGAGCGAGCGGAGGAAGGCGCCGCGCGGAGACACGCCGCGGACGCTGTCCGCCGGCGCGGCCGCGGTGT
>DATABU010000791.1:0-1998 GCA_036259415.1 Longimicrobiaceae bacterium | reverse complement strand
CCCAGGCGGAGCGGCTGCGGCGGAGCGAGCGGCCGGGCCACCGCCGCCGCCACGAACCCCTGCGGCGCGACCGCCGGGACCGGCGCCGCGGCGCTCCGGGGCGCGCACGCCCACGCACCCGCCAGCGTCCCCGCCACCGCGAGCGTCACCAGCGACGAGACCAGCCCGCGTCCGCCCCTCCCGGAGCGTCCACCCCCGCGAAGGTGCTCGACCCTGTAGCTCATCGTCTCCTCCGGAGAGAGTGTGTGCGCTCCCCTACGCCTGCGCCCCGGCGCCCGGGGCCACCGGCTCGCCGGTGGCGATCCTGGCCTCGCCGCCCTGGAACACGGCGGAGCCGCGGTACCGTGCGAGTGCGGAGGCGAGCAGCAATTTTACGAGCACCGCGAGCGGGACCGCAATGAGCAGCCCCACGAAGCCGAAGAACGACCCCGCCACCGCCAGCGCCAGGATCACCCAGACCGGGTGCAGCCCCACCGCCTCGCCCACGATCCTGGGCCCCAGCACCGACCCGTCAAGCACCTGCACCACCGCGAACACCAGCGCGATCTTCCCCAGGCTGAGGAGGACGCTCCCGGAGAACAGGGCGATGACCAGCGCCGGGACCAGCGAGGCCACCAGCCCCATGTAGGGGATCACGTTGAAGACCCCGGCCACCACCCCCAGGAGGAGCGCGTAGGGGAAGCCGACGACCCAGAACCCGATCCAGGTGAGCACCCCCACGATGGCGGCGGCCAGGAACTGCCCGCGGAGGTACCCGGAGAGGAGCCGGTCGTACTCGCGGAAGAACCCCAGCACCCGGCCCTGCTGCGCCGGCGGGACCAGCCCCGCCAGGTTGTGCTGGATGCCCGCCCAGTCGCGCAGCAGGTAGAAGGTGAGTATCGGCGTCAGGAACACGTAGCTCAACAGCGTCAGCACGGTGCTGACCCCCCGCCCGACCCCCAGCGCTCCCTGCCACGCCGCCCGTCCCAGCTGCGCCTGCCGCTCCTGGAGGTAGGCCATCACCGCCTCCGGCTGGATGGAGCGGAGCCGCAGGATAAGAGCGTCCTCGTCCAGGAGGGGGAAGTCGCGCCGCTCCAGCAGGACGCGCCAGCGCTCCACCTGCAGCGTCGCCGCCTGGATGTAGCCGGGGACGTTGCGGATGAACGCCGCCACCTGCTCGCCCAGCGCCGGGATCCCCACCCCCAGCACCAGCGCGATCACGCCGATGGCGGGGACCGCCAGGAGGAAGACCGCCAGCGTCCGCGAGACCCCGCGCCGCTCCAGGCGGCTCACCAGCGGGTGCTGGATGTAGGCGAGCACCAGCGCCAGGAAGAAGGGCGCCAGCAGGAAGCCGGTGGTCTCCAGCAGCCAGATCAGCGTCAGCACCGTGGCGGCGCTCACCAGCACCACGTAGTGCCGCGACCCCGCGCTGGGCGACACCAGGAAGAGGAAGAGGAGGAAGAGGAGGAACGGGTTGAGGAGCGCCCGCAGCGAGAACAGGAAGAGGGCCAGGACGATCACCACCACCACGGCGTGGATGGTCCGCCAGCTGAAGCCGTCCGGCGCCGTCGCGGCGTCCGGGTTCTGGGTGTCGGGCATGGGCTCCGAAGGAGGAGTCGGGGGAGTGGGGCGGCGGCCCCCGCGCCGCGCACGCTTCCTGCAACGGTGCGCCGTGACGCAGGCAGGATGCATCCGAACGGGAGGAGACCCATGAAGAAGAGCAACATCCTGAAGGCCGCGGCGTGGGCCACGGCCCCGAAGATGATGTTCGCGGCGAAGAACCCGCGCAAGACCGCGCTGCTCAAGGCGACGCAGTGGGCGGCGAGCCGGGTGCGCCCGGCGCCCAGGCGCCGCAGCACCGGGCGCACCGCGGCGGTGGGGCTGGGCGCCGCGGCGGTGGCCGTGCCGCTCGGCCTCTGGCTGGGGCGCCGGCTCCGGCAGGGCGACGACTTCTAGGCCGCCCGGCGGCGTGTCACCGGACCGGGGGGGGGGGGGGGGGGGGGGGGGGGGGGGGGGGGG
>DATABU010000790.1:0-1597 GCA_036259415.1 Longimicrobiaceae bacterium | reverse complement strand
CCCGGCTCGCCCCTCCGCCTCCGCGAGGCGCATCTCGTACACGGAGCGCTCGAACGAGCCCTCCTCGGCCATCCCCACCAGCCGGCGGAAGAGCTCCGCCGCGCCCGCGTGGTCGCCGGCCTGCTGCCGGAGGAGCGCCGCCTGCTGGAGCGCCTCCTCGCGCAGGTACTCCAGCTCCGCCGCGTCCGCGACGCGCAGGTAGGTGTCGACGGCGGCCTGCCGGTTCCCGGCCTGGTTCTGCGCGATCCCCAGGAGCAGCGCGGCCCGCGCGCCGAGCGGCTCGCCCGGCCCCTCCTCCACCTGCTGGAGCACCGTGACCGCCTCCTGCGGCTTCCCCGCCTCCAGGTGCGTCCGCGCGAGGAGCAGGCGGGCCTGGTCGGCCTCCGTGGTGCCGCTGAAGCGACGGACGAAGTCCTGCAGGTCGCGCGTCGCCAGCGTTGCGTTGCCGGAGGCGGCCGTCTGCTCCACCTGCATGAAGGCCACCGCCGCCCGCTCCGCGGTCTGCGCCTGCGAGTAGCGGTAGAACAGGTACCCGCCGACGAGCACCAGCGCCACCACCGCGGCGATGATGATGATCTTGGCGTTCCGGCGCGCCCAGACCGAGAGCTGGACGGCGCGGGCCATCACCACGTCGTCGGTGTCGGCGACGCGGGAGGAGGTCTTGGAGTGGGAGGCGACGGACGGGGAAGCCATGTGCCCTCGTGAAACGGTGTTGCGGCCGGAGGCGCCGCAGGGCGCCGCTCCGGCCGGGAAAGGAGCGTGGTGTGTGGGCGCCCGCTCCGTGCCGAGCGCCCCGGGTGCTGCGAGGTCCCGCGCAGGGTACACGCGCGCGCGCCGCAAGGTCCTGCGCAGGCGTCCCCGTGGCGGATGCAAACCGAAAAATTAGCCGTTCGTGGGGGCGGGTGTCAACCGCCCGCCCGCGCCGGTCCCCGCGGTCCCGGGGTCGGGCGCGCGCGACCGGATCAGCGGAGGTGCCGGAGGTAGCGGTCCGGGTCGCGGAGGAAGTCCCGCGTGATCGCGACGTGCTCCAGGTCGTCGTAGGCGACCTCCCGCACCGGCGCCTCGTCGAAGCTGTAGATGCGCGCCCCCGGGAAGGCCAGCAGGATGGGCGAGTGCGTCGCCACCACGAACTGGCCCCCCTCCGCCACCGCGTCGGACATGAGCGCCAGCAGCGCGAGCTGCCGCTGCGGCGAGAGCGGCGCCTCCGGCTCGTCCAGCAGGTACAGGCCGGTGCCGTCGATGCGGCGGTTGAACAGGTCCAGGAAGCTCTCCCCGTGCGAGCGGGCGTCGTACGCCGTCAGGTACTCCACCGACGCGGCCTCGTCCGGGTGGACTCCTCCCCACTCCTGCTCCATCTCCGACTGCGGCCGGGGGCCGCCCCCGCGTCGCTCCCGGACCATCCGCGCCTCGTCGCGCGCCATCCGCTTCAGGTAGCCGAAGAAGTCCTCCGCGCGCAGGTAGAAGCCGTAGCGCGTCCGCTTCCTCCAGCTGAGTCGCAGCGACGATGCGAGCGCCCGCTGTGCACCCAGCGACGGGTCGTACGCGACCTCGGCGCTCCCCAGCGTCGGCAGCTCGGCCGCCGCGGCGATCCCCTCCA
>DATABU010000789.1:0-5214 GCA_036259415.1 Longimicrobiaceae bacterium | reverse complement strand
AAGCGGAGCCCGGCGCCGCACCCGGAGCAGGCCAGCCGCGGGCCGGCCTGCCCGGTGGGGGCGCCGTCCATCAGGGGAGGGGCGGCGGGGCGGCCCCGAAGAGCGGCGCCAGCTCGGGGACCTCCCCGGCCGGGCTCCACTGCGGCATCCCCTGTCTCCAGGCCAGCGTCTCGCGCGTGAGCGTCCCCTCGGCGATGCGCTGCCGGAGCGCGTCCACGGTGTGCGGCCCGCTCTGCTGGCCCTCCACCGCGATGAAGATCTGCGCGCCCTGCTGCGGCGGGAGCGGGGGCGGGCTGCCGGCGGGGGCGGCCTGCCCGGCCTGCCCGCCGCCCATGGACTGGGCCATCTGCTGCGCCATGGCGAAGCCCATCCCCAGCCCCATCCCCTCGGCGGCCCCGCCGCCGGGGTTCTTCGCCGCGTCGCCGATGGCCTCGGCGGTCCGGTACTGCGTGTACGCCTGGAGGTCGCCGATCACCCCCATGCTGGTGCGCTTGTCGAGCGCGCGCTCCACCTCCTCCGGGAGGGAGACGTTCTCCACCAGGACCTTGGTGATCTCCAGCCCGTACTCCAGGAACTCCGGGCGGATGCGGTCGGCGACGAAGCCGCCCAGCTCGTCCTGGTTCCCGGCCAGGTCGAGCACCGGGATGCGGCTCTCGCCCAGGATGTCGGCGAAGCGGGAGGTGATGAGGTTGCGGAGCTGCCCCTCGATGTCGTCGGTGCGGAAGTGGCCGCTGGTCCCCACGATCTCCGCGATGAACTTCGCGGGCTCGGAGACGCGCACGGCGTACGTCCCGAAGGCCCGCAGCCGCACCGGCCCGAACTCCGGGTCGCGCAGCATGATGGGGTTCTTGGTCCCCCACTTCCGGTCGGTGAACTGCCGGGTGGAGACGAAGTACACCTCGGCCTTGAACGGGCTCTCGAAGCCGTACTTCCACCCCTTCAGCGTGGAGAGGACGGGGATGTTCTCGGTGGTGAGCGTGTAGGTGCCGGGCGCGAACACGTCGGCCACGCGCCCCTCGTCCACGAACACCGCCGTCTGCCCGGGGCGGACGATCAGCTTCGCCCCGTTCTTGATCTCGTTGTCGTGCCGCTCGAAGCGATGGACCATCGTGTCGCTCTTGGTGTCGAGCCACTCGATGATGTCGATCAGCTCCCGCCTGACGAAGTCGAAGATTCCCACGGGGGTGCTCCTTTCCGGAGGTCGTGTTCGGCGTGGTCCCGCACTCCCCCTAACTAAAGGCGGCGGAGTGTGGTCCGCAACGGGCGCGGACGCCCGCGGCGCTCGACTACGTGCACCGGGACGGAATCGTTTCGAGCGGCTGCCGACGCCCCGCGCGTGAAGGCGCCGTCCTCGCATGGGGGCTTTCCCGGGGAGGTGGAGAGTGGCGACGGTGACCGGACGCACGCTCGTTGCCCTGCTGGTGGTCGCGGCGAGGGGGCCGCCGCGGGGCTCGCCCGGCGCGGGAGCCGCCGCCGGCCGTCGCATCGTCCGCGGGGCCGACGGAGTGACGCGGATGGTGCCCCCGGGAGCGATGGGACGGCGGACCCGGTCCCGCTCCACGCCAACCTGCGGGTGGAGGGCGAGGGGTACCTGATCCCCGCCGGGACGAGCGCCGTCCCCCCGTCCACCCACGCCCAGCTCCTCCTGGTACACCGCCAGCACGTGCCCCCGCCCCAGCACGGTGCCCGTCCACCGCTGGGAGGCGATCACGCCGGCCGCTCCCGCCACGTCCGCGCCGGCGGGGGGAAGGCGCCCCGCAGCTCCGGGGGGACGCCGTCCAGCCACCCCACCTCCAGCACGCCCCAGAAGCCGATCAGCACGGCCTCCGCGGCGTCGTGGCGGAGCGAGGTCGGGCGCGGGGCGCCGGACCACTCGATGATGCGCCGCGCGGCGGCGTCCGCGCTCTGCTTGGCCTGCGCGCCGCTGCGCTGCTCGCGCGCCAGGAGCATCCGCGGGCGCCAGGTCTCCGCCCCAACCCGCCGCGCCGAGGCCCCGAGCTTCGCCGCCTCCCGCTCCCAGACCTCGAAGAGGTGCCGGTCCCCCTCGGCCACCAGCCAGGCGAGCGCCGGCACTCCGGCCAGCACGCCGTGGATGCCGCGCTTTAGCCGGGTCATGCTGCCGAAGTTCTGCGAACGGCACCAGCGCAGCCGCCCGTCGTCGCCGTACAGGGCCAGGCCGGTCTTCAGCCCCAGGTCCACGGCGAGGAGCGTCTGCCGCACGTGCTCCGTTCCGGCCGGGCCCGGCTCAGGGGTGGTGCTTGGGCAGCCACCGCTCGCCGAACCCGCCGCTGCTGTAGCCGCCGTAGCGGTTGGCGTCGCGCTGGAAGTGGTCCCGGTCGTAGGGGCCCCGGCCCGGCCGGTCTCCCCGCGCGCCCTCCGCGTGGCCGTAGCTCCGGTCGTAGCCGCGGCCCGTGCGGAAGGCCGGGCTGTGGGCGTTGTAGTCGTGCAGGTAGCGGTTGTCGCCGCGCACGCCGCCGTCCTCCACCACGCGGTGCCCCCGGTCGTATCCGCGGCCCGCGCGCGGCGGGTCGAAGCCCTGCCGCTCGTAGCGGCCGGGGGCGCCCCGGTAGGTGCGGTCGTAGCCGCGCACCGGCTCGTAGGTGCCGTCGGGGCGGCGTCGCCAATCCACGTCCCCGATCCCGTCGTATCCGCCCTGGCCGCCCAGGTCGCCGGCGTGGTGGGCCCGGTAGCGGCCGTAGGCGGCCTGGTCGGGGTAGCCCTGCTCCATCCGCATCCCCCTGTACTCGCCGCCGCGGTAGTTGGGGTCCAGCGAGTCGCCGCGGACCGGCTCCGGCCGCAGCGAGAAGCCCCCGTAGCTCCTCCAGTAGTCGTCGTCCTCGTAGCGCGCCATCGTATCCTCCTCCGGTTCTCGTCCTCCCGTTCGCGTTCCCTGCGGTCCACGCAAGATCCCGTCCCGGTACCGCTCCCGCCTGCACTTCCGGGCACGCGGGTTGCTCGGAGAGGCTCGCAACAAGCGGACGTGATGGTCCAACCCGTACCATGGAGGTCCCATGACGACGGTCCAGCGGGTCTCGCAGATCTTCGGCATCGTCTTCATCGTGGTCGCCGTGTTCGGCTTCGTCGCCTCGGGCGGGTCCATGGAGTCGGACATGGAGCAGGCGCCGCGCGTCCTCGGGCTGTTCCCGGTGAACCTGCTCCACAACCTGGTGCACCTGGCGTTCGGGATCTGGGGTCTGGCGGCCTCGCGGAGCTGGGACGCCGCGAAGACGTACTGCACGGTCTCGGGGGTGCTCTACCTGGGCCTGGCCGTGCTGGGGTTCATCATCCCCGAGACCTTCGGGCTGATGCCCATCGGCGGCAACGACATCTGGCTCCACGTGCTGCTGGGCGCGGTGCTGGCGTACTTCGGCTTCACGGCCCGGCGTACGGTGGCGGCCCACACGTAGGCACGGCGGGCGGGACCCGTCCCGGGGGCCCCGGCGGGCGGCCGGGTCCCCCGCGTTGCAGGGGCCCCCGCGAGCGCGTAGCTTGCCGCGTTCGCGGCGGCCCGCGCCGCCACGCGCCCGCTCCATCCGCCGAGGTCCCATGGGACAGCCCGTCGTCCAGGTGGACGCCTTCACCGACCGGCCCTTCGCCGGCAACCCCGCCGCGGTGTGTATCCTCCCGTCTCCGCGCGACGAGGCGTGGATGCAGGACGTCGCGCGCGAGATGAACCTCTCCGAGACCGCGTTCCTGCACCCGCGCGGGGACGAGTGGGAGCTGCGCTGGTTCACCCCCGCCTGCGAGGTGGACCTGTGCGGCCACGCCACGCTGGCGAGCGCGCACCTGCTCTGGGAGGACGGGCGCCTCGCGCCGGACTCGGAGGCGCGCTTCCACACCCGCAGCGGCCTGCTCACCGCACGGCGGGAGGGGGCGTGGATCTCCATGGACTTCCCGGCCAAGCCGGAGGAGGAGACGGCGCCCTCGCCCGACCTGGCGCGCGCCCTGGGCGTCACCCCGGTGTACGTTGGGCGCAGCCACTTCGACTGCCTGGTGGAGCTGGAGTCCGAGGAGGAGGTGCGGGGAGTGCGCCCCGACCTGGGGCTGCTGCGCGGGGTGGCGGCGCGGGGGATCATCGTCACCAGCCGCTCGGAGGCGCCCGGCGTGGACTTCGTGTCCCGCTTCTTCGCGCCGCGCGTGGGAGTGGACGAGGACCCGGTGACCGGCTCGGCGCACTGCTGCCTGGCGCCGTACTGGGCGCGGCGGCTGGGGCGGAGCGAGCTGGTGGGCTACCAGGCGTCGCCGCGGGGCGGCACCGTGCGCGTCCGCGCAGAAGGCGAGCGGGTGCACCTGGGCGGCCAGGCGGTGACGGTGCTGCGCGGCGAGCTGGTGGCATGAGGCGCGTGGACTTCGCCGGGGGTGCCCCGGCCTGAGCCGCCCGGAAGAATCTTTCGCGGACAGACCGGTTTCCCCGGGTCGCCCCCCACATGACGCACTGTGCGCGCCCGTCGGGACAGGAAAGGTGCAGATTTCAACGTAGCAGGGGCGGATCCGGGGGCCGGGCGGCGCAAAGCGGTGCCCCGGCGGCCCCGGAGCTGCGCCGACGGGCCCGCGGCGTCAAGGCGGGAACTTTACCGTCACGAGCTTTTATTAGTGCGCGCCGCGCCGTACGGCGCCCTTGCCACCGTCCTGCGAAAGCTGTAGCGTGTTGGAAAGACATCCCACCCATCGGAACGTCGCCCCGGTGACCACGGGCGGATCCGTCGCGGATCGCCCGCGGATCCGGCGCACCGGCGATGCGTCCGCGCCGGAGAGTCATGTCGGAGCCGGGACCATGAGCACAGTGTTGAGCGACAAGCAGACGGACCTCCTGCGGGACCTTTCCCAGCGCGCCGAGCCGGTCCCCGAGGAGCACCTTGACGGACGGGTGGTGCGGGCGCTGGAATCCCGGAACTTCGTGGAGCGCCGCGACGGCCGGGTGCATGTCACCGACGCGGGGCGCGACCACTTCCACTCGCACGTGCGGCGGCGGCGCAGGGCACGCGCGCACGCCGCGGAGACGAGCCCGCGCGGGGCGCGCGCCGACGCGGTGAAGCGCGCCGTCGAGATCCTGGAGCTGGCCGTTCCGCTGGACGCCGACATGCACGTGGGCGACATCCGCGCCCGGGGCGAGGAGCTGATCGAGGGGCTGCGCCGCTTCGCGGCGCAGATGGAGGAGGGACGGCCGGTGGCGGGGCTCTGAGCGCTCCGCCCGGCATGGAGGCGACCCGCCCC
>DATABU010000788.1:0-1699 GCA_036259415.1 Longimicrobiaceae bacterium | reverse complement strand
CCGAACCGGTCCGCCCGCTCCACGATCATCCCTCCGGCACCTGTGGCCGGCACTCCTCTCCAGCGACGAAGTCCCCACGGATGCGACCGACACACCGATCCCGGTCACGAAAGCTGTTCGCCGTCCTCCTCTGCGCGGGCGCGTTGTGCGCCTGCGCCCCGGCGGACGGACTCCCCCGGCTGGCGGAGCGCGACGTGGCCGCGCTCTCGGCCGGCCCCGGCAAGGTCCTGCTGCTGGTCTTCGAGCCCGCGGACTGCCTGGCGTGCGCCACGGACATGCCGCGGTGGCTGGACGCCCGCAGGCGCTCGCCGGGGAGCGTGGCGATCCTCGTCACCCGACCGCCCTCGCCGGCCGAGTCCAAGGTGCTCGCCCGCTACCGCATCCCCGTGGACGGGGTGCTGGAGCGGGGCGCGGCCCCGGAGCCCGCCCGTGGGGGGAGCGCCCTGCTGTACGTCGACGGCAGGCTCGCCGCCTCCGGGGCGCTGAACCGCCCGGAGGTCCAGTCCACGCTCGAAAGGGAGCTCGCGTCATGATCCTCCGCTGCACCCTGCTGGCCGCGGCCGGCCTGTCGCTGGCGGCCTGCGGACGCGGCGATGCGCCGCGGGCGGACGGCGCGGCCGCCGCGGTCGCGCTGGACAGCATCGCCCTGCAGGAGAACGACTCGCTCTACCTGGGGGCGCCCACCTTCCTCGCGAGCGGTCCCGGGGGCGACCTGTACGTGAGCGACGGGATGAACGGGCACGTGCTCCGCTTCGGCCGCGACGGGCGCCCCCTGGTGCGGTACGGGAGGCGGGGGGAGGGCCCCGGGGAGATGGGGACGCCCGTGGCCACCGCGCTGGTGGGCGACTCGCTCCTGGCGGTGGCCGACTGGAGGCAGAACCGGACCTCGCTGTTCCGGCGCGGGAGCGGCGAGTTCGTGCGCTCCGTCCCGCACGAGGGGCTGCCGTTCTGGATGCAGGTGGAGGGCGACACCCTCTGGATGTCCAGCATCAACTTCAGGCGGAAGACCAGCCTCGCCGCCTGGCCGATGCGGGAGGACTCCGTCCGCTACTTCGGGCGGGTACCGCGGGAGTACGAGCGCTCGCCCATCCTCATGGAGGCGCACCCCTACGCCACGCTGCTCCGCACCGGCGACACCCTGCTGGTGGGCTACACGGGGCACCCCGCGCTCTTCCTCGCGCGGCTGGACGGCAGCGTGTTCGACACGGTGGAGGTGCCGGCGGTCCGCCGCCGCGGCGTCCCGCGCGACATCGTGGAGCGGTTCTCCCGGCCGCTGGAGAACGAGGAGATCGCCTCCATGGTCTCCGCGCTCGTCGCCATGCACCGGCTCCCCTCCGGCGACATCGCGCTGATGCACCTGGACGTGACCGTGGACGAGCGGCTGATCACGGCCGACGGCTTCCTGTCCGTGCTTTCGAGCGACCTGAACCGGGCGTGCGTGGACCTCCCCTTCCGCTTCCAGAAGGACGGCCGGCCCGTGGTCGCGTTCCGCGGCGACACGCTCCTGGTCCTGGAGCAGAAGATCGTCGCGGACACGCGCGCGGAGTCGTTCGTCCGGTCGTACCGGGTCGACACCTCCGGGTGCGACTGGATCCCGCTGGGGGACGACGCCGCCGCGTCCGGCCGGGGCCGGGTGGCGGGTCGCCGCGCCGGCGGGTAGCTCGCGGCGGGGGGGGGGGGGGGGGGGGGGGGGGGGGGG
>DATABU010000787.1:0-1680 GCA_036259415.1 Longimicrobiaceae bacterium | reverse complement strand
GGCCCGCTTCCCCATCGGACCCGTGGCGCCGTGATCGACACCCCTCCCCCGGGCGACCCGCTGACCCCGGCGCGGATCGCGGTCCGCCTCGCCTGGGTCGCGGCGGCCGCGGAGCACGTCGTGTTCGATCCGCCGCGCGTGCGGCTGGCGCCGGGCGGGCCCGTCCTCGACGATCTGGCCGCGGCCGCGGAGATCGCCGCGCTCCCGCGCCCCGTCCGGGTGGAGGCGGCGCCCGACGGCGACGTGCTCGACCTGCGCGCCGCCGGGAGCGCCGCGGGGTGGGAGCCCTCGGGGCTCCTGGTCCGGGCGGAGGACGTGCGCGATCCCGCGGCGCCCACCCTCCTGGCGTGGACCGCGGGGCGCGGCCTGCGCGTGTCGCAGCGGGAGCTGGCCGGCGCGGACGCGGACTTCCGTCTCGTCCGCGCCGGCTTCATCGCCGGGTACGGCCCGGGAGACCTCGGCCCCGACCTGGCGGAGCAGCTCGGCCTGCCGGCGGACGGGCTCGCCGGGCTCGAGTGGGTCCTGCTCGCGGGCCGCCCGCGCGGGCCGGGCGACCCGCCGGGCGGGCAGGCGCCGATCCGGCGCTCGCCGGGGCCGGGCTGACCGTCCTCGCGGTGGCGTCGTGACAGGGCGGGCCGGAAGGTCGTCCTCGCCGTAGCCGCGGCCGTCCCGGCCCGCGACGGGCCCTCCTTCCAGCGATCCGCCATGAAGCGAAGCATCCTCGCCTGCGCGCTCCTCCTCGCCGCCGCCTGCGACCGCCTCCCGACCGGGGGGGCGTCCGACGCCGTGAGCGTCGGCACGCATGCCGCCGTCTACGACCGCGACCCTGCCGGCCCGGCCGTACTGGTCCGGTTCACCCTCCGCAACGATGGACCCGACGTGCTCGGCTTCGGCCGCTGCGGCCAGGCGGTGAGCGCCGAGGTGGAGCGGAGGACCGCGGACGGCTGGGAACAGGCCAGCGGCACCGTCTGCCCCGCGGTCCTGCTCATGGTGCCGCTGGAGCTCCCACCCGGGGCCGACTACGAGAGCGGCGTCCCGGTGGCGGAGCCCGGCCGCTACCGGCTCCGGGTCACCTACGGCGCTCCCGGCCGGCAGCACGCGCGCGCCGCGCTCTCCAACGAGTTCGTCGTCCGGTAGCGGCGACGGCGGGGATCCGGGGCGCGGACGCACCCGGCCCGCCTTCGGCAGCTCGTCCTTACCCGCTCGCGGCCTCCGGCCGCGGGCGGTTTTTCGTGTCTCCGGTGCGGGCGCACGGGCGTCCCGGCACCCCGCCCCGGCCCCGCAGCTCACCGGCCGGATCGAGCCGTTCGTCCACGCGACTCCGCAGCCTGCAACCCTCGCGTTGTGTCCCCATCCATACCGATACATCCTGCCGATGAGATCCGCGCCGCGGCGGGCGGCGCGGAGCCGGGGACGCGCGACGCGTCCCGCTCAACCCTCATCACACGGGAGTCGCAGATGAAGACAGGACGCATGTTGTTGGCAGCCGCTCTGGTCCTGGCGGCGGTGCCGGTCTCCAGCGCCAACGCGACCATGGAACCCGGCAAGTGCTCCGGGCGGTACTCGTGGCTGGTGTCGGGCGCCTGCACGTTCTGCGAGTGGGGCGGCGCGTGCGGCCAGTGCCAGCTCGGCGGCTGCAGCTGACGGGCAGCCCGGCTCGGGGGGGGGGGGGGGGGGGGG
>DATABU010000786.1:0-4192 GCA_036259415.1 Longimicrobiaceae bacterium | reverse complement strand
GGATGGGCGAGGTGAGCGGCGTGGTCCCCGCCGAGGAGGCGCTGAACGGCGCGGACTTCAGGGGGACGGTGGAGTTCTCGATCCGCACCGGGCGGCAGGCCGCGGAGGTGGAGGCGGCGCTGCGGGGCGCGGGCGAGATCGAGCGCGTGGAGGTGGCGGAGCCGGGGGCGCCCGCGGGCGCGGCCCCCGCGGCGGCTGCGCTGTCAGCAGCACCCACGGCGGCGGTGCCGCGGGCCCGCAACATCCGCGTGGACCTGCGGCGGCTGGACGCGCTGATGAACCAGATCGGCGAGCTGGTCATCATCCGCGACCGCCTCCAGGGGCTCTCCGCGGTGCGCGGGGAGCCGGAGCTGGCGGAGACGGTGGACATGGCGGCGCGGCTGATCTCCGAGCTCCAGGACGAGATCATGCAGGCGCGCATGGTCCCGGTGGGCCAGGTGTTCGACCGCTTCCCGCGGCTGGTGCGCGACGCGGCGCGGACGCTGGGGAAGCGGGTGGAGTTCGCGGTGGAGGGGCAGGAGATCGAGTTCGACCGCTCCATGCTGGACGAGATCGGCGACCCCATCGTGCACCTCCTGCGCAACTCGCTGGACCACGGGATCGAGTCGCCGGGGGAGCGGCGCGCCGCGGGGAAGCCGGAGACGGGGACGCTGCGCCTGCTCGCCGCGCGCGAGCGCTCGCAGGTGCTCATCCGGGTGGAGGACGACGGGCGCGGGATCTCGCGCGAGCGGGTGCTCGCCAAGGCGGTCTCCGCCGGGCTGGTCCCCGCCGCGGAGGCGGCGCTGCTCCCCGACGACGAGGTCTACCGCCTGCTCACCCGCCCGGGGTTCTCCACCGCCGAGAAGGTCACCGACGTGTCCGGGCGCGGTGTGGGGCTGGACGTGGTCGCCACCCGCGTCCGCGCGCTGGGTGGGACGCTGGAGATCGCCAGCGAGCCGGGGCGGGGGACCGCCTGCACGCTGCGCATGCCGCTCACCCTCGCCATCGTGCGCGCGCTCCTGGTGCGCCTGGGCGGGGAGACCTACGCGCTCCCCATCACCCACGTCTCCGAGACGGTGGAGATCCCCGAGGCGGACGTGCGCTCGGTGAAGGGGCGCAGCGTGGCGGTGCTCCGCGACGAGGTGATCCCCCTGGTGCCGCTGCGCGGGATGCTGGGACGCGGCGCGGCGGACGCCCCCGCGGAGGGGCGCCGCATGGCGGTGGTGCTGGAGGCCGGCGAGCACCGCGTCGGGGTGGAGGTGGACGCCCTGGCGGGGCAGCAGGAGATCGTCATCAAGTCCTTCGACGCCACCGCGGGGACGCTGCGGCTCTTCTCCGGGGCCACCATCCTCTCCGACGGCCGCCCGGCGCTGATCCTCGACGTGGGGAGCATCCTCGCGCGCGAGGGCCGCGCCGAGGCCGTCGCCGCCGCATGAGCCGGGCAACCCACACCGACCCCGATCCGCGCGACCGATGATCGACATCCGAGACCTAGAGGCCATCCAGCTCGACGCCCTCCGCGAGGTGGCGAACATGGGCGCGGGGCACGCCGCGACCGCGCTCTCGCAGATGACCAAGAGCCGGATCATGATCAACGTTCCGCGCCTCCAGGTGGCCCCGCTGGAGGAGGTCCCGGAGCTGCTCACCAGCTCGGAGGAGGTGGTGGCGGCGGTGCTCATGCACATGCTGGGCGACCTCACCGGCCGGACGCTGCTCATCTTCCCGCGCAGCTCGGCCATGCGCCTGTCGGAGATCCTGCTGCACCGGCCGGCGGGGAACTCGCACGTCTTCGGCGAGCTGGAGCAGTCGGCCATCAAGGAGGCGGGGAACATCCTGTCGGCGGCGTACATGAACGCGCTCTCCGACTTCATGGGGATGATGCTCCTTCCCTCCGTCCCCTCGCTGGTGATCGACCTGGCGGGGGCGGTTCTCACCACCGCCTACACCAACTTCGGGCACGAGCGCGACTACGTCTTCTGCATCCAGACGCAGTTCTCGATGGACGAGGACCAGGCGGTGGAGGGGCACTTCCTCCTCCTCCCCGACGTGGAGTCGCTGCAGATCATCCTCGAGCACATCCGCCTTGCCTGACGTGCAGGAGCAGCCCCCCGCGTCCCCGTCCCGCGCCCCCCGCTCGGAGCGCGACCTCCGCATCCTCCGCGGCTTCGCCCAGCGGATCGACGCGGCCGACGCGGGCGCGCACAACAACCTGGGGGTCCTCTACTTCAACAAGGGGCTCTACGAGGAGGCGATCTCGCAGTTCCAGCGCGCGCTGGAGATCGACCCCAAGATGCAGGTCGCGCAGCGCAACCTGGAGATCGCCTACTTCGCCACCGGCTTCTACGACCGGCTGATCGCGGAGCTGCGCGAGCGGCTGCGCGAGGACCCCGCCGACTCGGACGCGCGCACCCGGCTGGCGCAGGCGTACCTGCACACCGGCGACGGCGCGGGCGCGGTGGCCGAGCTTCGGCGGCTTCTCGCGCAGGGCCCGGACGACCTGGAGACGCTGATCCGCCTCGGGCAGGCGGAGAAGGCCGCGGGGAGCTTCGAGGCGGCGATGGAGTGGTTCCGGCGGGCGCTGGAGCTGGACCCGGACAGCGCCGTGCTCCACTTCTACCTGGGCGAGCTGTACTACAACCGGGGTCTCAACGAGGAGGCGCGGCGCGACCTGCTGCGCGCCATCGAGCTGAACCCCGAGCTGGCCGACGCCCACCACGTGCTGGCCTTCGTCTGGGGCGACCTGGGGGAGATGGAGAAGGCGTCGGCCGCCTCCCGCCGGGCGATGCAGCTGAACCCGCAGCTCGCCAAGGCGCAGACCAACCTGTCGCTGGACCGCTACAGCGCCGCGCGCTACCAGGAGCTGGTGGGCGAGCGGGTGCGCCGCCCGGAGATCGCCGCGGGGGAGTTCCTGGCCCACTACAACCTGGGCGTGGCCTTCCGGCAGAAGGGGCTCTACGACGAGGCGCTGCGCGAGTTCGAGCGCGCCCTGGCCGGCGGCGAGGACGCGGCGCTGGTGCGGCAGGGGACGGCCGAGGTCCACCTCCTCCAGGGGAGCGCGGGCCCCGCGCTGGACCTGTACGACCGGCTACTGGCCGAGGACGAGGGGAGCCCCAAGCTCTGGAACGAGCGGGGCGTCTGCCTGCACCAGACCGGGGAGGCCGCCGCCGCCGAGGCGAGCTACCGCCGCGCCATCGAGACCGACCCCTCCTACGCGCTGGCCTGGAACAACCTGGGGGTGGCGCGGACGCACCGCGGCGACCCGGAGGGCGCGGAGGACGCCTTCGCCGAGGCGGTCCGGCTGCGCGCGGGGTTCACGGACGCCTGGTGCAACCGCGGGCTGATGTACCTTCGCCGCGGCCGCCACCGCGCCGCCCTGGACGCCTTCCGCGGCGCCCTGGACGCGGACCCCGGCTCGGCCGCGGCGTGGAACGGGGTGGGCTCGGTGCTGATGGAGACGCGCCGCTACGACGAGGCGCGCAACGCCTTCGCGCGGGCGGTGGAGGCGGACCCCGACTCCGCCGAGGCGCGCTACAACCTCTCCTTCGTCCTCTCCAACCTGGGCGACTTCGAGGGCGCGCTGCGCGAGACCAAGCGCGCGCTGGAGCTGAACCCGTACTACACCACCCCGCGCTACCGGCTCGCCATCGAGCTGCAGTTCGAGTACGCGGAGATCCCCGCCCCCGACCTGGACGCCGCCGAGCGCGTCACCGGCGAGGACGAGGGGGTGGAGAGCTTCACCTTCGACGCCGGGGCGCTGGACGCCCTCTTCGGCGAGATCGCCCCCCGGCCGGAGCCGGAGGCGGCGCCCCCCGCCGCCCCCGCGCCCGACGCCTTCGCGCTGGCCGAGGACTACCTCTCCAAGGGGCTGCTGGAGCGCGCCCTGGCCGAGGTCCGCCGCGCGGCTCTGGCCGGCGCCGACCCGGTGGAGGCGGCGCTGCTCACCGGGGAGACCTTCCTCCGCCAGGGGCTGGAGGGCGAGGCGCTGGAGCGCTTCGACGCCGCGCTGGCCCGCCTGGACGAAGCGGCGTGGAGCCCGGCGCACCGGCGCGCCTCGGTGGGCCGCGCGCGGGCGCGGCCCACGGAGGCGCGCAGGTGCGCGGGGCTCCAGGCCGCCTCGTCCAGCCGCGCCAGCGCGGCGTCGAAGCGCTCCAGCGCCTCGCCGTCCAGCCCCTGGCGCAGAAAGGTCTCCGCGGTGAGCAGCGCCGCCTCCACC
>DATABU010000785.1:0-3093 GCA_036259415.1 Longimicrobiaceae bacterium | reverse complement strand
TCCGGCTGCTGGCGGAGCGCTGGCCGGGGGCGCCGCTCGGGGCCGTGGGCTTCTCGCTGGGCGGCAACGTGCTGCTCAAGTACCTGGGCGAGTGCGGGGATGCGGCGCTCCCGCGGGCCGCGGTGGCCGTCTCCGTCCCCTTCGACCTGGCGGCGGGGGCCGCCTCCCTGGAGCGGGGGATGGGCCGCCTCTACACCGGCCGCTTCCTGCGCACGCTGCGGCGCAAGTACCGGGACAAGCGCGAGCTCGTCGGCGACGTGGTGGACGGCGCGCGGGTGCTCGCCGCGCGCACCTTCCGCGAGTTCGACGACGCCGCCACCGCGCCGCTGCACGGCTTCCGCGACGCCGCCCACTACTACGCCGCCTCCAGCTCCGCCGGCTACCTGCACGGCATCCGCGTCCCCACGCTGCTGCTGCACTCCGCGGACGACCCCTTCCTCCCCGCCGAGGCCATCCCCCGCGCCGCCGCGCGCGAGAACCCGTTCATCACCGCCGCGTTCACCGAGCACGGCGGGCACGTGGGCTTCGTGGCCGGCACGCCCTGGGCGCCGGAGTTCTGGGCCGAGGCGGAGGCGGCGCGCTTCCTGGCGGCGCGGCTGGAGGGAAGCACGGAGTACGGAGCACGAAGCGCGGGGTAGGCGGCAGGTGGTACGGCGTTCGCGTCGCGGCGCCGGGAGATCGGAATCGAATTCGAGAGAGAGACGACAGAGGATACATGGCGGAAGAGATCGTGGTGCCCGAGGAGCGGGCGGAGTTCGGGAGGACGGTGCCGGAGCGGCTGGCGAACCGGGTGCTGCTGAACGTCCCCAGCCGGAACAACCCGAAGCTGGCGACGATCATCGAGCGCATCAACGCGGACGACGAGCTGTACGCGCTCTGGACGGCGGCCAACGTGAACGCGGTGGAGCGGCTCGGGATGACGGACCACGGGCCGGTGCACGTGAAGATCGTCATGAACATCGCCGAGAAGCTGCTGCGCCTGCTGGTGGAGCGCGGGGTGGAGCCGGGGGTGGTCACCAACTACGGCATGGGGGTGGACGACGCCGAGGTGGTGGTCGCGCTCGCCGCGCTCTTCCACGACGTGGGGATGTCCATCCACCGGAGCGACCACGAGGGCTTCTCGCTCTTCGTGGCGCAGGCCCGGCTGCGGGAGCTGCTGGCGGAGGTGTACGACGTGGGCACCGCCACGGTGGTCCGCTCCGAGGTGCTGCACGCCATCATCGCGCACCGGGCGGGGGGGAAGCCGCTCACCCTGGAGGCGGGGATCGTGCGGGTGGCGGACGCGCTGGACATGGCCAAGGGGCGCTCGCGCATCCCGGTGGCGGGGGGGTCAATGAGCATCCACTCCATCTCCGCGGCGGCCATCGAGGCGGTGCACCTGGAGGCGGGGGACGTCAAGCCCATCCGGCTGCGCATCGAGATGTCCAACTCAGCGGGCGTCTTCCAGCTGGACCAGCTCTTCCGGGAGAAGCTGGCGGGGAGCGGGCTGGAGCCGTACGTGGAGGTGGAGGCGCACATCGAGGGCGAGGCGGAGAAGCGGCTGGTCACGGCGTACAGGCTCTGAACGGCATGAACTGCATGGGTCGGGCGTGCCCCTCGCTGGCGCTCGGGTCGGGCTGCGGTTCCGTAGGCCGGCAAACGACGCCGGCCAACGGAGGCGAGCCCCGGGAAACGGCCCCCGGGTCTCGCCCCTTCGGGCTCGCATCCCTCACGCGGGCCACCAGCCGGGGGCAGGCCGTTCCCCCCTCTCCCGCTCGCGGGGGAGGGGGCCTCCTGCGGTCGCACGCCTCGACCCGCCAGAGTGCGCTTGCCGTTCTCCCCCACCCCCTTGCGGGGAGGGGGCCGGGGGGAGGGGGTCTCCTGCCATGACCACGCTCGAGCGCGTCGTCTCCGGCGGGCAGACGGGGGTGGACCGGGCGGCGCTCGACGCGGCGCTGGAGGCGGGGCTCGCGGCGGGCGGGTGGTGCCCGGCGGGGCGGCGGGCGGAGGACGGGTGCATCCCCGACCTCTACCCGCTGAGCGAGACGCCGTCGGCGGAGCCGGAGGAGCGCACCGGGTGGAACGTGCGCGACTCCGACGGGACGCTGGTGCTCACGGCGGGGCCGCTGGGCGCGGGGACGGAGCGGACCATCCGGGAGGCGCACCGGCTCGGGCGGCCGCTGCTGGTGGTGGACCTCGCCCGCGGGGAGGACCCGGCGGAGGTCGCGCGCTGGATCGCGGTGTTCGGGATCCGCACGCTGAACGTGGCGGGGCCGCGCGAGAGCGAGGCGCGCGGGACCTACGCGGCGTCGCTGGCGCTGCTGCGCGGGGTGTTCGGGCTCCGGGCGGCGCCGTGACGCGGGTGCTGGTGACCGGCGGCGCGGGGCTCCTCGGGGGGGCGCTGCTCCGCTCCGCGCCGCGGGAGGTGGAGCTGCACGCCACGGTGCGGCGGGCGCCGGCTGACGCGGGGACGCTCCACGCGGTCGACCTGGCCGACGCGGAGGGCGTGATGCGCGCCTGGGAGGCCGCGCGGCCCGACGTGGTGGTCCACGCCGCCTTCGACATGGCGGCGGGCGAGGGGGAGGTGCACGCCGCGAACCTGAACGTGGCGCGCGCCTGCCGGGAGACGGGGGCGGCGCTGGTGCACGTCAGCACGGACGCGCTCCTGGACGGCGAGCGCGCGCCCTACGACGAGACCGCCGAGCCCGCCCCCGTGCACGCCTACGGGCGTCTCAAGGCGCTGGCGGAGCGCGTGGTGCGCGAGGAATGCCCGTCCGCGGCGGTGGTGCGGACCTCGCTCCTGCTGTGCACCGACCCGCCCGACCGCACCACCGCCTGGCTCCTGGACGCGCTGCGCCGCGGCGAGCCGGTGCGGCTCTTCACCGACGAGCTGCGCTGCCCCATCGCCGCGGACGACCTGGCGGCGCAGCTCTGGGAGCTGGCCGCGCTCCCCGCGGCCGACCGGGCGGGGGTCTGGAACCTGGTGGGGCCGGAGGCGCTGAGCCGCTACGCGCTGGGGCTGCTGGTCGCCGCGCGCTGGGGGCTGGACCCCCGCGGGATCGAGCCCGCGCCGAGCGCGGCCTCGCACGCGCCGCGCCCCCGCGACCTGCGCCT
>DATABU010000784.1:0-2373 GCA_036259415.1 Longimicrobiaceae bacterium | reverse complement strand
CGGCGCCGCCCGCCTCGTCCGGCCCGCAGGCGGCCAGCACGGCGAGGCCGGCGATCAGCACGGAGTCACGGAGCTTCAACATACGTCCCTGTTGCATGGTCGAGCGGGCGGGATTGGATCCGGCCGGCGGGGCGCCGCCGGAGGGCAGAGGAAGGATGGCAAAGTTCGCGCCCGCTGCCAACCCCCCGCGGCCCTACGGCGACCCCCCTCCCCCGGCCCCTCCCCCGCAAGGGGGGAGGGGAGTACTACAACGATCCAACCTAAAGCAGGCTCTCAGCCTGCGTGAGGGATGCGAGCGCGAAGCGGCGAGACCCGCCGGCCGTTTGGCGGGGCTCGCCTCCGTTGGGCAGCGTTGTTTGCTGCCCTACGGAGCCGCAGCCCGACCCGAGCGCCAGCGAGGGGCACGCCCGAACCCAGCTCCGCAAGCAGCCGTCACTGCCCCGGCGCCACCCACACGTTGTTCTGCGGGTCCACGTCCGGAAAGATGAACTCCGGGTCGATCTGCACCCGCACCGGCCGCCCGTACACCGGCACCGAGAGCGTCGCCGTGCGCAGCCGGTCCTCGGTCCACAGCTCCACAGGGAGGTCCGCCCGCGTGGTGGCGCCGTTCTCGGAGGTGACCACCACCGGCACCGGCGCCGGCACCTCGCCCAGGTCGCGGATGGTGATGCGCGCCGTCCCCGGCTCGGTAGTCTCCACCGCCACCACCGCGTAGTCCAGCGTCCCGGTCTCCCACCACCACGGGTACCAGAACCAGTCCAGGTCGCGCCGCGCCACCCGCTCCACGGTGTTGAAGAAGTCCCACGGGTACGGGTGCCGGTCGCGCCACTCCCGCGCGTAGGTGGTCAGCGCCGCGGCGAAGACGGTGTCGCCCACCACCCCCTCCAGCGAGCGGAGGAGGAGCCCCGGCTTGGTGTAGGCCGCCATGGTCCGGGCGCCGTACGGGCCCACCAGGTCGGTGTGGCGCATGAGGGGCACCTCGCGCTCCGTCCCCGCCACCCCGGCGTAGCTGGCGAGCTCCGTCAGGAACGGGGTCGAACCTGGGTAGAAGTCCTCCTTGGCCCGGTTCTCCATGTAGGTGGCGAACCCTTCGTCCATCCAGGCGTAGGCCGCCTCGTTCTGCCCCACCATCATGGGGAACCACTGGTGCGCCACCTCGTGGGCGATGACCGTGTACAGGTCCTCCGGGTCGCTGGGCCGGGCGATGAACACCAGCATGGGGTACTCCATCCCGTAGATGGGCCCCTCCGAGACGGTGAGCTGGGGGTAGGCGTACGGCACCACCATCCGGCTGAAGAACTCCACGGAGTGCTTCCCGTAGCGGTCGCCCTCCTCCCACCCCGGGGCGCCCGGACGGTAGAGCGAGTGGATCAGCACCGGCCGCGCCGCGCCGCCCCCCTCCCCCGGCACCGTGGCGCGGGCGGCCTCCCACACGTAGCGGTCGGAGGCGGCGAAGGCGAAGTCGCGCACGTCGTCGGCGCGGAAGCGCCAGGTGACCCTGCCGTTCGCGCCGCCCTGCGTCGCGCGCCCGGCCTCCAGGTCGGCCCGCCCCACCACCTGCGCGGCGCTGTCGGCCCCGGAGGCGACCGCGGCCAGACGGGCCTGCGACTCGGGGGTGAGCACCTGCTCCGGGTTGCCGAGCGTCCCGGTGGCGCCCACCAGCCACCCCGCCGGGAGGGTGAGCGACACGTCGTAGTCGCCGTACTCCAGGTAGAACTCGCCGTCGCCAAGGTACGGCGTGGCGTCCCAGCCGTACACGTCATCGAAGGTCGCCACCTGCGGGTACCACTGCGCCACCTGGAGCACCCGCCCGCCCAGCGCGTCCTCCACGGCGGTGCGGAAGGCCCCCTCCGGCGGGACCGTGTGCCGCCATTCGATCTCCAGCACCGCGCTGTCGCCCGGCGCCACCGCGCGCGGCAGCACCAGGCGCGCCAGCGTCCCGTCCACCGCGTACCCCACCGGCGCGCCCTCGCGCGGCGTCACCACCGGGACCTGCGCGGTGGTGCGCTCGGCGAGCGGCTGGCCCTGCGCGGCGACCCGCTCCAGCGTCACCCCTCCGGTGTCGGGCGTCCGGCGGTTCCGCGGTACGTTGGCGGTGAAGATGTTCTGGTAGAGGTTCAGCACGACGGTCGTCAGCGGCACCGGCGAGCGGTTCCGGTAGACGATGCGCTCGCGGCCGCGCAGGAGCGCGGTGCGGGGGTCCAGCTCCGCGTCGATGCGGTAGCTCACACGCTGCTGCCAGTAGCGCTCCCCCGGCGCCCCGGCGGGCGAGCGGGTGCCGCGCTGCTCGGCGTCGCGGTACGCGTCGGTGACGGGGACCGGGCGGAGGAGGAAACGGGTGGCGGTGTCCCCCGCGGCCGGCGACGAGGCCGG
>DATABU010000783.1:0-8081 GCA_036259415.1 Longimicrobiaceae bacterium | reverse complement strand
CCTCGGGCTCGACCGGCACTCCCAAGGGTGTGCTGGTCGAGCACCACAGCCTGGCTGCGACGTTCGCGGCCGCGCAGCGGGCGTTCGGGTTCGGGCCGGGGGACACGATGGCGGTGCTGGCGAGCGGCGCCTTCGACATCTGGCTCTTCGAGGCGCTCCTGCCGCTCACCCGCGGGGCGCGCGTGCGCATGGTCGCGGCGGAGCGGGTGGCCGACGTGGAGGCGCTGGCCGGGGAGCTGGCGGACGCGACGATGATGCACGCGGTGCCCGCGCTCATGCGCCAGCTGGTGGAGCACGTCGCCGAGGGCGGGCGCGCGCTCCCGGCGCTGCGGACGTGCTTCGTGGGCGGAGACGCCGTCCCGCCGGAGCTGCCCGCGCGGATGCGCGCGGCCTTCCCGGGCGCCGGGGTGCGGGTGCTGTACGGGCCCACCGAGGGCGCCGTCGTCTGCGCCTCCGTCCAGGCGGGGGAGGCGGAGGAGCACCGCCGGCTGGTGGGGCGGCCGCTGGGGAACGCCTCGCTCTACGTGTGCGACGCGCGCGGCGGCCTGCTCCCCGCCGGGGTCCCCGGCGAGCTGTGCCTGGGCGGCGCGAGCGTGGCGCGCGGCTACCTGGGTCGCCCGGCGCTGACCGCGGAGCGCTGGGTGCCCGACCCGTTCGGGGGAGAGCGCGGCGCGCGCCTCTACCGCACCGGCGACCGCGTGCGCTGGGGCGCGGACGGCGTGCTGGAGTTCCTGGGACGCACCGACGCGCAGGTGAAGGTGCGCGGCTTCCGCATCGAGCCCGGCGAGGTGGAGGCCGCGCTGGCGGCCCACCCCGCCGTCCGCGAGGCCGCCGTCGTCCTCCGGGAGCTGCCCGGCGGCCCGGCGCTGGTCGCCTACTGCGTCCCGGCCTCGGAGGACGGATCGCCGTTCTCCCCTCCCCCTTGCGGGGAGGGGCCGGGGGAGGGGGTCCTTTCCTGGCTCCGCGCCCGGCTCCCCGACTACATGGTGCCGTCCGCGCTCGTCGCGCTGGACGCGCTCCCGCTCACCCCCACGGGGAAGCTGGACCGCGCCGCGCTCCCCTCCCCGCAGGGCGCGGCGGAGGGAGGCTACGTCGCGCCGCGGAACCCGGTCGAGGAGCTGCTGGCCGGCGCGTGGGCCGCGGTGCTGGGCGTGGAGCGCGTCGGCGCGCGCGACGACTTCTTCGCGCTGGGCGGGCACAGCCTGCTGGCGACCCGGCTCATCTCCCGCGTGCGCGAGGCGCTGGGCGTGGAGCTGCCGCTGCGGGCGCTCTTCGAGGCGCCCACCGTGGCCGGGCTGGCGGCGCGCGTGGAGGCGCTGCGGCGCGGGGGCGCGGCCACGCAGGCGCCCCCGCTCGTCCCCCTCCCCCGCGACGGCCGGCCGCTCCCGCTCTCGTTCGCGCAGCAGCGGCTCTGGTTCCTGGACCGCATGGAGCCCGGCAGCGCCGCCTACAACATGCCCGCCGCCCTGCGCATCCGCGGTCCCCTCGACGCGGAGGCGCTGCGGCGCAGCCTGGAGGGGGTGGTGCGGCGGCACGAGGCGCTGCGCACCGTCTTCCGCGCGTCGGGCGGCGAGCCGGCGCAGGTGGTCCTCGACCCCGCGCCCTTCCCGCTTGAGACGGTGGACCTCCGCGCCCGGCCGGAGGGGGAGCGCGAGGCGGAGCTGCTGCGCCGGGCGCGGGAGGAGGCGGCCCGCCCCTTCGACCTGGCGGAGGGGCCGCTGATCCGCGCCACGCTGCTGCGCCTGGGGGAGGAGGACGAGGCGCTTCTCTTCACCATGCACCACGTCGTCAGCGACGGCTGGTCCATCGACCTGCTGGTCGGCGAGGTGGGGGCCTTCTACGACGCGCTCACCCGCGGGGCGGAGCCGGAGCTGCCGGAGCTGCCGGTGCAGTACGCCGACTACGCCGCCTGGCAGCGCGAGTGGCTGCGCGGCGACGTCCTGGACGCGCAGATCGCCTACTGGAAGGGGCGGCTGGCCGGCGCGCCCCCCGTGCTGGAGCTGCCGACGGACCGCAGGCGGCCCGCGGTGCCCAGCGCGCGCGGCGCCGCCGTCGGGTTCGCGCTGCCGCCCGGGGCCGCGCGGACGCTCCGGGCGCTCTCCCGCCGCGAGGGGGCGACGCTCTTCATGACGCTCTTCGCGGGGTGGCAGGCTCTGCTGGGGCGCTACGCCGGGGAGGAGGACGTGGTGTCCGGCACCGCCGTGGCCGGGCGGACGCGGCGGGAGACGGAGGGGCTGATCGGCTTCTTCGTCAACACGCTCGCGCTGCGCACCGACCTCTCGGGCGACCCCACGGTGGGGGAGCTGCTGGGGCGCGTGCGGGAGACGGTGCTGGAGGCGCACGCGCACCAGGAGCTGCCGTTCGAGCGGCTGGTGGAGGAGCTGGGGGTGCGGCGCGACCTGGCGCACACGCCGCTCTTCCAGGTGGTGTTCACGCTCCAGGACGCGGGCGCGGGGCCGGCGCTGCGGCTGGGCGGGGCGTCGGCGGAGCCGCTGGCGGTGGGGACGGAGGCGGTCAAGTTCGACCTGGCGCTCTCCATGGCCGACGAGGGGGAGCGGCTCACCGGCCGGCTGGAGTACCGCGCGGACCTGTTCGAGGCCGAGACGGCGCGCCGGATGACCGGGCACCTGGCCGGGCTCCTGGAGGCCATGGCCGCGGACCCGGATCGGAGGCTCTCGGAGATGGAGTGGGTCCCCCCGGCCGAGCGCCGCCTGGTGGTGGAGGAGTGGAACGCCACCGCGCGGCCCATCCCGGAGGAGACCGTCCACGCGCTCTTCGCGGAGCAGGCGGCGCGCACTCCCGCCGCGGTCGCGCTGGTGGGCCCCGCGGGCGAGCGGCTCACCTACGCGGAGCTGGACGCGGCCGCCAACCGGCTGGCGAACGCCCTGCGGCGGCGCGGCGTGGGCCCGGAGACCCGGGTGGGGATCTTCATGGAGCGCTCCGTGGAGAGGGTGACGGCCATGCTCGCCGTGCTCAAGGCAGGCGGGACGTACGTGCCGCTGGACCCCGCCTACCCCCCCGAGCGGCTGGCCTACCTGGCGGCCGACTCCGGCGTGCGGGTGGTGCTGGCGCAGGAGCGGCTGCGGGAGCTCGTCCCTCCGGGCGCCCCGGAGACCGTCTTCGTGGACGCGGACCGGGACGCGGTCGAGCGAGAGAGCGCGCTGCCCCCCGCGGGTCCGACGGCGCTGGGGCCGCAGCAGCTGGCCTACGTGATCTACACCTCGGGCTCCACCGGCACCCCCAAGGGCGCCGCCGTCCCGCACCGCGCCGTGGTGCGCCTGGTGCGTGGCGCGGACTACGTCCGGCTGGACGCCGGCGAGACGCTGGCGCAGATCACCGCCGCCGGCTTCGACGTGGCCACCTTCGAGGTGTGGGGCGCCCTGCTCAACGGCGCGCGGCTGGTGGTCCCGCCGCCGGGGGTCCCCAGCGTGGCGAGGCTGGAGGAGCTGGTCGCGCGCGAGGGGGTCACCACGCTCTGGCTCACCTCGGGGCTCTTCCACCTGGTGGCCGACGAGCGGCCGCGGGCGCTGGCCGGGGTGCGGCAGCTCCTGGCGGGCGGCGACGTGCTCTCCCCCGACCACGTGCGGCGGGTCCTGGAGGCGCTCCCCGGCGTGCGGCTCGTCAACGGCTACGGCCCCACCGAGAACACCACCTTCACCACCTGCCACGCCGTGCGCGCGGAGGACCCGGGGCGCGCCAGCATCCCCATCGGCCGGCCCATCTCCAACACGCGCGCCTACGTGCTGGACGCGGCCATGCGGCCGACCCCCGTGGGGGTGCCGGGAGAGCTCTACGCGGGGGGAGCCGGGCTGGCGCGGGGGTACCTGGACCGGCCGGACGCCACCGCGGAGAAGTGGGTCCCGGACCCGCTCGGGCCGGAGCCGGGGGGGCGGCTGTACCGCACCGGCGACCGCGCCCGCTGGCTGGCGGACGGCACGCTGGAGTTCCTGGGCCGCCTGGACCAGCAGGTGAAGATCCGCGGCTTCCGCATCGAGCCGGGCGAGGTGGAGGCCGCGCTGCACGCGCACCCCGCCGTGCGCGACGCCGCCGTGGTCGTGCGCGAGGATGCCCCGGGGGACCGGCGCCTGGTGGCCTACGTGGTCGCGGCGGACGGCGGGGCGCCCCCGGCGGAGGAGCTGCGCGGGCACCTCCAGGGGCGTCTCCCGGAGTACATGCTCCCCGCCGCCTTCGTGGCGCTGGACGCGCTCCCGCTCACCCCCAACGGCAAGCTGGACCGCCGGGCACTGCCCGCGCCGGAGGGCGGTCCGGCGCGGGAGTACGTCGCCCCGCGCACCCCCACGGAGACGGCGCTGGCGGCCCTCTGGGCCGAGCTGCTCCGCGTGGAGCGGGTGGGGACGGGGGACAACTTCTTCGACCTTGGCGGGCACTCGCTGCTGCTGGTGCAGCTGCACGCGCGGCTCCAGGAGCGCTGGGGCGACGGCGTCTCCATCACCGACCTGTTCCAGTTCTCCACCCTGGGCGACCTGGCGCGGCACCTGGACCGCCCCCGCGAGGCGCCCGCCGACGCGCACCGGGAGAACCTGGAGCGCGCCGAGTCCCGCCGCACGGGCCTGCAGCGCCAGCGCGCGGCCCGCGCCGGCGCCCGCGGGCGCGACGGCTCGTGAAGTCCCGACCCGATCCCACGATGCAGGAACACGCCCGATGAGCAACACGGCCGACACGTCCACGCTCACCGGCCAGGAGGTCGCCATCGTCGGGATGGCCGGGCGCTTCCCCGGGGCCGGCGGCGTGGAGGAGTTCTGGCGCAACCTCCGCGAGGGGGTGTGCAGCATCACCCGCTTCACCGAGGAGGAGCTGCTCGCCGCCGGGATCCCCGCGGCCACGGTGCGCGACCCCGCCTACGTGGCCGCCAACGGGGTGCTGGACGGCGTGGAGATGTTCGACGCCGCCTTCTTCGGGCTGTCGCCGCGCGACGCGGTCTACCTGAACCCGCAGCACCGCATCTTCCTGGAGTGCTCCTGGGAGGCGCTGGAGAGCGCGGGGTGCGACCCCGCGGCGTACGCCGGGCGCATCGGGGTGTTCTCGGGCGCGGACCTGAACGGCTACTACCAGCTCGTCTCCCGGCACCCCAAGCTGCGCGGCAACACCCTCCAGCTTCACCTGGGGAACGCCTCGTTCAGCGTCGCCAGCCGGGTCTCCTTCCAGCTGGACCTGGAGGGCCCCGCGCTGAACGTGCAGACGGCCTGCTCCTCGTCGCTGGTGGCCGTCCACCTGGCCTGCCAGAGCCTGCTCTCGGGGGAGTCGGACCTGGCGCTGGCCGGGGGGATCTCGGTGCAGGTGCCGCAGGTGCGCGGCTACCGCTGGGAGCAGGGGGGGATCTCCTCGCCGGACGGGCTCTGCCGCTCGTACGACGCGGAGGCGCGCGGGGCCGTGCCGGGGAGCGGGGTGGGGATCGTGGCGCTGAAGCGGCTGGAGGACGCCCTCGCCGACGGCGACACCGTGCACGCCGTGATCCGCGGCACCGCCATCAACAACGACGGCGCCGGCAAGATCGGCTACACCGCGCCGCGCCGGGAGGGGCAGGCCCGCGCCATCGGCGAGGCGCTCGCCGTGGCCGGGGTGGAGCCGGACGAGGTCGGCTACGTGGAGGGGCACGGCTCGGCCACCGAGCTGGGCGACCCCATCGAGGTGGAGGCGCTCACGCAGGCGTTCCGCGCCCGCACGGACCGCAGCGGCTTCTGCGCGCTGGGCTCGGTGAAGAGCAACGTGGGGCACCTGGACGCCGCCGCGGGGGTGGCGGGGCTGATCAAGACCGCTCTCGCGCTGGAGCACGGGGAGATCCCGCCCTCGCTGAACTTCAGCACCCCCAACCCGCGGATCGACTGGGCGCGCTCCCCCTTCTTCGTGAACGCGGAGCTGCGCCCCTGGCCCCGCGGCGCAGCCCCGCGCCGGGCCGGGGTGAGCTCGTTCGGGATGGGCGGCACCAACGCCCACGTGGTGCTGGAGGAGGCGCCGGACCCGGGGCCCCCCGCCCCGTCGCGGCCGCTCCAGCTCCTGGTGCTCTCCGCCCGCACCCCGGCCGCGCTGGAGGCGGCCACCGACCGCCTCGCGCGCCACCTCTGCGAGCACCCGGAGCAGCCGCTGGCCGACGTGGCGCACACGCTGCGCGTGGGGCGCCGCCGCTTCGCGCACCGGCGCGTCCTGGTCTGCCGCGGCCACGAGGACGCCGCGGAGGCGCTGGAGCGGCGCGACCCGGCCCGCATCCGCGACGCGGCCGGCGACCGCGACGGCCGGGAGACGGCGTTCCTCTTCCCCGGCCTGGGCGACCACTACGAGCAGATGGCGCGCGGGCTGTACGAGACGGAGCCGGCCTTCCGCGCGGAGGTGGACCGCTGCGCCGAGATCCTGCGCCCGCTGCTGGGGAGCGACCTGCGCGACGCGCTCTTTTCCGGCGAGCCCCCCGCGGAGCAGCGCCCGGACGGCGCGGGTGCCGGGGCGGAGACCGACCTGCGCCGCATGCTGGGGCGCGCGGACGGCCCCTCGGCCGCCTCGCCGCTCTCGCGGACGGAGCTGGCGCACCCGGCGGTTTTCGTGGTGGAGTACGCGCTGGCGCGGCTCTGGATGAGCTGGGGCCTGGCGCCCGCGGCGCTCCTGGGCCACTCGCTGGGCGAGTACGTGGCGGCCACCCTGGCGGGGGTCTTCGAGCTGCCCGACGCGCTGGCGCTGGTGGCGGAGCGGGCGCGGCTGATCGCGGAGCTACCCGCGGGCGCCATGCTGGCGGTGCCCATGGACCCCGCGCAGGCCGAGCCGCTGCTGGGCGACGGGATCGCCCTGGCGGCGCACAACGCGCCGGGGCTGTGCACGCTGGCCGGGCCGCCGGAGGCCGTCGCCGCGCTGGAGGCCCGCCTCCTGGCCGAGGGAGTGGCCTGCCGCCGACCGGCCGCGGAGCACGCCTTCCACTCGCCGCTGATGGAGCCGGTGGCGGAGCGCCTGGCGGAGCGGGTGCGCCGCACGCCGCTGCGCGCGCCGGAGATCCCCTTCCTCTCCAACGTGACCGGCACCTGGATCACCGCGGCGGAGGCCACGGACCCGGAGTACTGGACCCGGCACCTCTGCCGGACGGTGCGCTTCGCGGAGTGCCTGCGCGCGCTGCGGGAGGACGGCGACCGGCTCCTGCTGGAGGTGGGCCCGGGGCGCACGCTGGGGACGTTCGCGCTGGCGTCCGGGGCGCCGGAGTCGTCGGTCCTGTCCTCGCTGCGGCACGCCTACACCCGGCAGGCGGACCTGGCCTTCCTGCTGGAGACGCTGGGGCGGGCGTGGCTGGCCGGGGCGCGCATCGACTGGGACGCCTTCGCGGGCGCGGAGCGGCGCCGCCGCGTCCCGCTCCCCACCTACCCCTGGGAGCGGCAGCGCTACTGGGTGGAGCTCCCCGCGCGCTCCGGCCGGCGGAAGCGCCGCCGCCGCGCGGAGCGCGGGCCCGTCCTGCTGGCCCCGGAGTGGGTGCCGTCACCCCTCCCGGAGGCGGACGGCGGGCCGCGCGGCTGGGTGCTCCTGCTGGACGACCGGGGGATCGGCGCGGGGCTGGCCGCGGCGCTGCGGGCGGACGGGCACCGGGTGGCGGAGGTGGAGGCGGGGGATGCGTGGGAGCGCAAGGGACCCGGGCGCTTCCGCCTGCGCCCCGACCGCCCCGAGGACCACCGCGCCCTGGCGGCCGCCCTGGAGGCGGAGGGCTTCGCCGCCGCGGAGTGGGTGCACCTGTGGGGCCTCCCCGGCGCGGAGCCGGAGAGCCCGGGGACCATCCACCGGCGCGGCTACCAGGCGCTGCTGCACCTGGGGCTCGCGCTGGAGGGCGGCGCGCCGGGCCGGCGCGTCCAGGTGGTGGCCGCCCGCGTCCTCGACGCCACGGGCGCCGACCGGGTGGAGCCCGCCCGCGCGATGCTGCTGGGCCCTGCCGAGGCGCTGCCGCGCGAGCTCCCCGGGGTGGAGGTGCGGATGGTGGACGTGCGCCTCCCCGAGGGCGCGGGGGACGAGGCGCGGCTGCTGGAGACGCTGGGCGCGGAGCTGCGCGGGGGGACGGAGACGGCGGTGGCGCTGCGCGGCTGGCGGCGCCTGGTCCGGGC